>JABZGO010000013.1:0-4205 GCA_015259305.1 Alloprevotella tannerae
TTACTATGCTGCTCTACTGAAGAGGGTAGAGACAGAAAGAGTAACTTTTTAATCTAAATAGAGAACGAAATGAAACCTGCTCAAGGTAAACTTGGCGTGCTGTGCGTCGGAATGGGGGCTGTGACCACTACTTTCATCGCCGGAACGCTGATGTATCGGAAAGGACTCGGACTACCGGGCGGCGCCGTGACGCAAATGGCAAAAATTCGCGTAGGTCGAGGCGATAAAAAACAGTATAAAAAGGTCGGAGAGATCGTCCCGTTGGTTAGCATGGACGATATGGTCTTCGGCGGATGGGATATTTTTACGGACAATGCTTACGAAAGTGCCCTGAATGCCGGCGTTTTGTTGGCAAAAGATGTGGATCCGGTGCGCGACGAATTGAAGGCTATCCGCCCGATGGCGGCTGCCTTTGACCCGAAATTTGTCTCACGCTTGCACGGGGAACACATTAAGAAAGGTACGCGCCTCGAACTGGTGGAGCAACTGCGTGAGGATATTCGCCGCTTCAAAGCGGAGAACAACTGTGAGCGCGTTGTGGTGCTGTGGGCGGCTTCTACGGAAATTTATGTGCCTTATTTTGAACCGGTACACGGCACGTTGGCCGCGCTCGAAGCGGCGATGGCGGCTGACGATCAGGAACACGTGGCGCCTTCTATGTGTTACGCTTACGCGGCGATGGCGGAAGATGCGCCTTTCGTGATGGGTGCGCCGAATACGTGCATTGATATCCCGGCAATGTGGGAGATGGCTGAAGCTAAACAGTTGCCCATCGCCGGAAAAGACTTCAAAACGGGACAAACGCTGATGAAAACGGTGCTGGCTCCGATGCTGCGCACGCGCTGCTTGGGTTTGGCGGGCTGGTTCTCGACCAACATTCTCGGCAATCGCGATGGCGAAGTATTGGATGCGCCTGAAAACTTCCATACGAAGGAGGTGAGCAAGCTCGGCGTGATAGATACGATCTTGAAAGCTGATGAGCAACCGGAACTTTATGGAGATATTTACCACAAGGTGCGCATCAATTATTACCCACCACGCGGCGATGCGAAAGAAGGTTGGGACAACTTGGATATTTACGGTTGGATGGGAAAGGATTATGGGATGCAGATCAAGGTAGACTTCCTCTGCCGCGATTCAATCTTGGCTGCGCCGATCGTCTTGGACCTCGTCGTGTGTGCCGACTTGGCGCATCGCGCCGGCTTAAAAGGCATTCAGCGCTGGATGAGTTTCTTCCTGAAGAGTCCAATGCACGATTTTACGCAGGGAGAAGAACCTATTCACGACCTTTTCCAACAGTATATTCTCTTTAAGAACCAGATCCGATTGCTGGGCGGCTACGAAGCCGATGAGGAATTGGACTAAACAGAATGGCAGCCGGATATGCCGGCAATCGTCTTTATAACAAAAAGTATTTTCAGGCTTCACGCTGCGTTAATCTTTGGCGCCCCGTGAAGCCTGATTGACCAAAAACAAACAGCGCTTTAACCTGCTTCGCCCTAACCAAAACTTACGCAAAGAAAGATGGGCAGGCAAACGGAGCAAGCGTAATTAAAAAGACAACTGACAAGGCTTAAATGAACAGGCTTTTATTCTCACTTCTCTTCTCTTTGATGGCGATCACGGCCTTTGCACAACGGATCGAAGGAACGATTACCGACGCGCGAACGGGAGAACGATTGGCTTTCGTCAATGTGCACTACGATCGGGGTGCGGCGACGCAATCGAACATCAATGGTGACTACTTCATAGAGTTTAAACAGCGCAAACTAACCGTTTCGTTGGTCGGCTATAAGACGCAAACTTTCCGGCTAACTGCTGCGCGGCGCTTAGACATTCGCTTGGAGCCTTCGAGCGAAAACGAACTGGGAGAGGCGGTAGTCAAAGGGCGAAAGGATAAGTATTCGCGCAAGAACAATCCGGCCGTCGACTTGATGCGCAAGGTCATTGCGGCGAAGAAGGAAAGCGACCTTCGGCAGCACGACTATTATAGTTATGACAAGTATTCCAAACTTACGTTCGCGCTCAACGATGTTAGCGAGAAGATGTTCACGGAAGGGATTCTCAAGCGCTTTTCCGTATTGCAAGATAACGTAGAAACCTGCAACGAAACGGGCAAACGCATTCTCCCCGTGTCGATCGACGAGACGGTATCTCAGGAAATCTACCGCCGCCAGCCTCGCTCGGAGAAAAGCATCGTGCAAGGCAAGCAAACGTCGGGCTTTAATACACTCTTCAATACGGGCGATTTGCTCACCGAAGTCTTAAACGACTGCTTCGCGGACGTAAATATATATGAGGACAACATACGCCTGCTCAAGTTGCAATTTATCAGTCCGCTCGGCGGCAATACGGCGATCAACTTCTACCGATATTTCATCGTCGACACACTGGATATGAACGGCGAAAAGACCATCGAACTCAACTTTACGCCCAACAATCCGCAAGACGTCGGCTTTAGCGGAGCTTTGTATATCGCCGCTGATTCGACCTATCGCGTAGTAAAGGCCGACTTAACCCTGCCGAAGAAATCGGACGTCAATTATGTCGACAACATGCGCATTATTCAAGACTTCAAACGCTTGGAGAGCGGCGAGCAATTTCTTGTGCGCGACGATATGATCGTCGAAATGCAAGTCGTTAGTTTCGTACAAGCCCTGATGGTGCGCAGGATTACGGAGAACAGCAATTTATCTTTCACAGCCTTGCCCGACAAAACGTTTAAGTTCAAAGGCGATAAGATGACCGCAGCCAACGCTACGATTCGACCGGCAGAGTTTTGGCGGCAATATCGCGCCAACGATCCGATGAGCGAGTCGGAAGAACGCATGCAAGAAATAATGGGGCAGGTTGGCCAAGTCAAAGGTTTCCGTGGCATTCTTTGGGTAGCGAAAGCCTTTATCGAAAACTTTGTTGAAACCACCACCGATCCGAAGAAGGGCAGCAAGTTCGACGTCGGCCCCGTCAATACCACCTTTTCCTACAACTTTGTCGACGGTTTCCGCCTCCGTGCCGGCGGCCAAACCACCGCGAATCTGAATCCGCACCTCTTCTTCCGCGGTTACGTGGCCTATGGTTTCAAAGACCGCCGCGTGAAAGGGCTGGGCGAGGTTACGTATTCGTTTCTGCCCAAGGCCTATTTGCCGCGCGAGTTCCCGGTCAACAATCTGACGTTCACGTACAACAACGATGTGATGGCGCCTTCCGACCGCTTTCTGCCGACGGATAAGGACAACGTCTTTACCGCACTGAAGTGGACCAAGGTTAATCATATGCTCTACTACACTTATTTCCGCCTACTTTGGGATAGGGAATGGGAAAACAACTTGCGCCTCAACGTCCGGCTCAATCACGAGAAAGACGAGCCCACGGCCGCCCTCTTTTATCAACCGCTCGACGGACGCGGGGCACCGAGCAACGACCCGAGTCGCTGGTTGCACCATCTAAACACGACCGACCTCACACTTTCACTCACCTTCCAGCCCGGTGCGACGTGGATGAACACGAAGCAGCGGCGCTATATGATCAACAAAGACGTACCGGTCTTCTCCTTGTCGCACACCATCGGTCTGCGCGGCGTATTGGGGAGCGACTACACCTACAATTTCACGGAAGCAAGTATCTACAAGCGCTTTTGGTTAGGCTCGTGGGGAAAAATAGAGACGCGTTTGGCGGGCGGCGTGCAGTGGAATAAAGTACCTTATCCGCTTTTGATTATGCCGCGGGCCAATTTGAGCTACATTTTGCAAACGAATATGTTCAACTTGATCAACAATATGGAATTTCTCAACGACCGCTACGCTTCGCTGATGCTGTCGTGGGATTTCAATGGCAAGATATTCAATCGCATACCACTCTTGAAGCACCTGAAATGGCGCGAATACATCGGCTGCAATATGCTTTGGGGCACACTAACTGATAAAAACAACCCCACACTGGCGCGCCACGCGTCGGATAGCAAGCTGTTCTACTTCCCCGGCGAGTTCCAACCCGATGGCAGCTTCCGTTATCTCTCCTCCGTGATGGACAAACGCACGCCCTATATCGAAGTATTTGCCGGCATTCACAACATTTTCAAGATCCTCCACGTCGAATACGTGCGCCGTCTGACGTATCTCAACATCCCGAAGCGCCACCAATGGGGCATCAGGGCTATGTTGCGCGTCTCCTTCTAAGGTTTTTGCGCCGCTCGCACACATTATATA
>JABZGO010000013.1:4215-18393 GCA_015259305.1 Alloprevotella tannerae
TTATATATATAGGCATCGCCCGCTACGCTTTCTCATCTGCGTAGCGGGCGGTGTAAGTTTTGGCCGGTGAGCGCCGGCGGAGCTTCTTGCTATGCGGCAGTCTGCCTTGCGGCGCACGACCTTTGAAATGCCTTGCAGCCACAGCCCTTTTGTGGGCGGCGAGAGCCGGATTTAGTCGACGACCTCTCCTAAAAGCGTGGCCGACGAACTGCCTGTCACGCGAACGCGAATGAATTCGCCGGGATGATGATTGCCGCGGTCGAAGATCACCACCTTGTTCTGCTCCGTGCGTCCGAAGAGTTGATCCCGACTGCGCTTACTCGTGCCTTCAATCAAGACTTCGTAGACCTTACCCTCGCAGCGGCGGTTGGCTTCCGCACTCTTGCGGTTTTGCAGGGCTATGAGTTCTTCCAAGCGCTCTACCTTTACGGCCTCCGAGATGTCGTCCGGCAAATGCTTGCTCGCGTAGGTGCCCGGGCGCTCACTATATTTGAACATAAAAGCACTGTCGTAGCCCACTTCTTCCATCAAGCTCAAACTCTCTTGATGGTCTTCCGGTGTCTCCGAGCAGTAGCCCACGAAGATGTCAGTCGATAAGCCGCATTCGGGCACTATTCTACGAATGGCGGCCACGCGATCCAGATACCACTCGCGCGTATATTTGCGGTTCATTAATTTCAAAATGCGATTACTACCGCTCTGTACGGGCAGGTGAATGTGCCGACACACGTTAGGTTCTTCCGCGATGACGTGGAGCGTCTCGTCACTCATATCCTTCGGGTGGGGCGTCACGAAGCGAATGCGCATATCCGGAAAGGCGCGCGCCACGCGGCGGAGCAAGCCGGGGAAGTTTACGGTTTCCGACTGCTCATCTGCCTGCCAACAATAGCTATTGACGTTTTGCCCAAGCAGGGTTACTTCCTTAAAATGTTTGTCGCGCAGGTCGGCCACTTCGCGCAAGATGCTCTCCACATCTCGGCTGCGCTCTCTTCCACGTGTATAGGGCACGATACAATAGTGGCAGAAATTGTTGCAACCGCGCATAATGCTCACAAAGCCCGAGAGTTTGCTGCCGCAGACGCGTTCGGGCACGACGTCGCGGTAAGTTTCGCTCGTCGAGAGTTCGATGTTCATCGCCTTGTGTCCTGTTTCCGCTTGCGCGATCAAGTCCGGCAAACTCAGATAAGCGTCGGGACCGGCCACGAGGTCGGCGTGATGATCGTGGAGGAGGCCTTCTTTTACGCGTTCGGCCATACAGCCCAAGACGCCGATAATCAGTCGGCGCCCGTGCTTGCGGAGCGCGTGGAGCGCGTCGAGGCGGTGAATGATGCGCTGCTCTGCATTGTCGCGCACACTGCAAGTATTGAGAAATACGGCGTCAGCTTCGTCGAGGTTCTCCGTAGGCTCGTAGCCCGCCATTTTCATGACGCTCGCCACGACCTCGCTATCGGCCACGTTCATCTGGCAACCATATGTTTCTATCAGAAGATGCTTCATTGTCTTTTTATTTGGGGCTGCAAAGTTAATGAAAACGACTGACTTAGCCGCCTCCTTTGCAGCCCTTTCGCCGCACCGGTTACCGACGAACTACTTCTACTCGGCCTCTCCGTAGGCCTGCGGGGCGTTTCCTCTCAGGCGGCGAGCGGCGGCGGCGCAGCTTTTTTTTCGTTTGCCGGCAGCAAACCATCGTTTGGTGAGGGCAAACTATCGTTTGGCGGCAGCATACCATCGTTTGGCGGCAGCAAACGATAGACCGATGGGTTCGCCGCCTGCGTTGGTCCATCGTAGCGCGACTCTTATACTACGGTCTTCGCATCGGAGTCGGACGCCGGCAACCGCTCCCGCATCGGCCGCGTTCGCAGGCTTGCGCTTCGGTGGCAACGAGGGGCGCAAAGGGTCGTAAAGGCTTGACCGACAAGCGCAATACGGCCGCAGCAGTCTTATCAACTCCGCTTTTACCGCCGCAAACGTCCGAAGCGTGCAACTAAAAAGTGGGAGCAACGAAGAAATGTTTAACACTTATTGGCCAATTAAGAAATACAATGTCAGATAATGTCGCGTTTTATGTCGTCCTTTGCACTGTCAAAAGGAAATCAGAATCGATCTAACGAAGGCCCGGCCGGCAATTCCTGCGACGCAATCAATGAGTTACTAACCTCTAATCAATTTCATTAAAACTATGCTGAAGTATAAATTAGTGAGCCGCGCGAACCCGCGCAAGCGAAATGAAAAACAATTTTACGCCCAACTGACCGGCGTGCAAACCATCAAGCGTCCCGACTTCCTGAGTCTGCTCGAAAAGCGCTCGTCTATGTCCTCGGCCGACGTAAAAAGCTTCCTCGACGCCCTTGAGTTTGAACTGATGCACCGCTTGGCCAACGGCATAAGCATTCGCCTGGGCGACCTCGGTTCTTTTCGCGCCACGATCCGAAGCGTCGGCGCAGTGACCAAAAAGAATTATGACCAGCGAAGGTACATCAAAGGCGTCAACGTGCGCTTCCGCCCATCGGCTAAATGGATGCGCGAGAAGAGCAAGACCGGCGAACTCATCAGCTTTGAAACGGTGGGCAAGGCTTAACGCTAACCAACGCTCGCGGCGTGCTGAAGAGTGGGCGCCGCTCATTAACAACTTAAATCTGTAAAATAACATTGAAGATTATGCTTTATTATTTAGTATCACGTAGAAATCCGCTGAAGCGGGAAGAAATAAAATGGTATGCGCAGCCCGTGCGGGTAAGACCGATCGAACTGCAAACTTTGGCTACGGACATCGAAAGCCGCACGACGCTGAGCCGCGCTGACGTAAAGGGCTTGCTCGATGCGGTGGAGCACGAACTCATCGCACAATTGGCGGCCGGAAACCGCGTGGCGCTGGGCGATTTGGGCGCTTTCAAGCTCAAGATCCGCAGCAGAGGCGAAAAGGAAATGAAGAAATTCTCGCCGAAAAACATCCTCGGCACGCGCGTTGTCTTTCGTTGCAGCACGAAGTTGCGCCACTACTTTTCGCTGCAAGGCGGCAGTGTGCGCCTGATGCAGGTAAAGAGCGAAAAGGACCAGACGCCCGCACCGAAAAGCGGACAATAATCACTCCAATCTCTATGCTCGCCCTCCGGTATCGCAGCCGGAGGGCGGGTAAACTAACCGACATCGTTTTTATCTAAACCTTACAACAATGAAACATCAACCTTCTACAAACGCTAACCGAAAATCGCGCTCGCGCGGCGAAACGATCTCTGCTTTCGTCTTGATCTCGGCCGGCATCTTGCTGGCTGTGGCGGGCTTCATCACGCCGCCACTGGGCGAAATCTCCGACTCGGTCTTGTGGTTTTTCGCGCAGTGTCTGCTCTATGCGGGTAGCGTGTTCGGCTTGCGGGCCTACGTCGATCGGAAGTTGGCCGACGTGCTGAAAGATTAAGTCGCAAGCGGCAAGTTTACTTTATCTAACCTTAAAATGAAACAACAATTATGGCAGAATTTGCACTTTTTGCGCCCCGACTCCTGAAGTGGGAGCGGGGCTTTTCCTTCGACGCAGTCGATAGCGGGGGCGCTACGAAAGATGGCGTGACGCTACGCACTTTTGCGGCTTATTGCCGAAAAAAACATTGGCCCGAACCGGGCATCGATCAGCTCTTGGCGCTCACGGCGCTGCAATGGACGGAGATTATGCGCGATTATTGGGATCGCTGTCGGGCCGACAATTGGCGGGATCAGCGCTTGGCCGACTTTGTGGTCGATTGGTATGTCAATGCGGGCCGACCGGCAATTCGCGCACTGCAATGGGCGGCCCACGTTCAGGCGGACGGCATCGTGGGGAGCAAGACGCTGCGCGCAGTGAATAAGGCGCCAAGCGTCAAACTCCTGCAAACGTTGCTCGTGGCGCGAAAGGCGTTTTACATCAACTTGGTGCGCCGACGGCCGGACCGGCGCCGCTTCTTGCGCGGCTGGCTGAACCGAACAGAAGATATGGCGCGCGAACCGAGAAAGGAGGAGGCATGAGACAAAATAGGACTTTTCTATCCAAGGGTATGGGACTTGCGCGCCGCTTGATTGGGCGGCGCCGACGGCCGTTGCGCTTGGGGCATTCGCGGCGAGGAGCGAAATGGGCCATCGGCTTGTTGCTCTGCTTAGTGTGCGGAGCTTGCTCGACGCATCGGCGGACGACGGAGGTGCAAATCAAACGTGAGGAGACGAAGGCGGCGCACGAGCGCTTGGTTTTCGATTCGATACGCGTCAGAGATACACTCTTGGTGCGCACGGAGCGGGATACGGTGCACGTGGAGCGTCACGTACATTATGAACATGCCGTCAGGCAAAGGCTGAGAGATACGCTGGTGGTGATGCGCACGGATACGGTGCGCCTGCAAACGGTCTCCGCACCGCCAAAATCGGCGGGTCGGCGCTTATCTTCAAGATGGCTGCGCACGATATGGGGCACGGTCATCGCGCTCTTGGCCCTCGGCATTCTGTGGTCTACTTTGCGCTACGCCGTGAGGCGTCCGATCTAAGCGCCGCTGAAAGGCTGCAACGAAAAATGCGCCCCGTCTACTTGCTTTTTCATACGACAATTCCCCGACTTGCAGGTCGGGGAATTGTCGTATAATGTCACTGCTCCACCGAATAAGTGGGCGGAGTAGGAAAGCAAACAGTCGGGCGCTCCAAGAGCGTCTACCAGTTTTTATATGGGTTGCGGCGCAGTTGGGAATTGTAATAACGGGCTTCACCCGTCACTTCTTGACCCAAGAAATCAGGCTTGAGATAAGGCTCATCGGGCGAATGTAGCTCGATTTCTGCAACAACGAGGCCTTCATTTTCGCCCAAAAACTCGTCAACTTCGATGGTGTGCTTTCCGTTTGGGATGAGCCAGCGTACTTTCTCAACCAAGCCGGGTTCGCAAAGAAACAAAAGCGCTAAGGCTTCGTTCTCGGTAATTTCCTTCTCAAACTCGAAGCGCGAAAGTCCGCCGTCGAGCGATGGGCCTTTGATCGTCAGAAAGCCTCTCTCACCGCAGAGCCGCACGCGTACCGTCCGGCCGCCACCGCTGCAAATGTAGCCTTGACGAATCGTGTAGTGGGACGTGGAAAAGTCCTTGTAAGGCCCCACCACAAGAAACTTGCGTTCAATCTCCTGTGCCATCGTTTAACTGAAAAGCCAGTAATAGAGGATCAAAATCAGAACGACTAAGGAGATAAGTCCGAAGAAAATCCCGTTGATCACGCGCCGGGCTTGGTGAGCGGCCTTGCGGTCGCGCTCAATCTTTCTCATTTTACTCTTTCCGCTCATAATTCGTAATGTTTTTCAAAGTGTTGGTAATGAATTTTATGCTTCGCCGCCCCCATTTTCCATGAGGTAGGCCTTAATAAAGCCATCAAGTTTGCCATCCATCACGCCGTTGACGTCGCTTGTCTGAAAGTTAGTGCGGTGATCTTTCACGCGGCGGTCGTCAAAGACGTAGCTGCGGATCTGGCTGCCCCATTCGATCTTCTTCTTTCCCGCCTCGATCTTGGCTTGGGCAGCCCGACGCTTCTGCAAAGCGCGGTCGTATAGTTGAGAGCGCAGCAAGCGCATCGCATTTTCGCGGTTTTCCAATTGCTTTCTGCTCTCCGTGTTTTCGATAAGAATCTCTTCGGTCTCTCCGGTATCGGGGTCGGTGTATTGATATCGGAGGCGCACGCCCGTTTCGACCTTGTTCACGTTCTGGCCGCCCGCGCCGCCAGAGCGGAATAAATCCCAACTGATTTTAGATGGGTCAACGTAAACTTCAATATTGTCATCGACGAGCGGAGTCACAAAAACGCTGGCAAAAGACGTCATACGCTTGCCTTGCGCATTGTAGGGCGAGACGCGCACCAAGCGATGCACGCCGTTTTCACTCTTGAGATAACCGTAGGCATAGTCGCCCTCGATTTCGATTGTCACGGTCTTGATGCCCGCTTCGTCGCCGTCCTGCAAGTTAGAAATGCGCGTCTTATAGCCTTGCGCCTCAGCATAGCGCAAATACATACGCATCAGCATCGAAGCCCAATCCTGACTTTCCGTTCCGCCGGCGCCGGAGTTGATTTTCAAGACCGCGTCCATCGAATCCTCTTCGCCGCGGAGCATATTTCTGAGTTCGAGCGCTTCGATGGCATCGATCGCCTTTTGGTAATCGGCATCTACTTCCTCTTCCGTGACCAACTCATCCTTATAAAATTCAAAGGCCGTCTCGAGTTCGCCGACCAAAAGGCAAACATCGTTGTAGTCCGTCACCCATTTTTCAATACCTTTCACCTTTTTCATCTGCTCTTCAGCGCGCTTCGGGTCATCCCAGAAGTCGGGCGCTTGCGTGCGGAGTTGTTCTTCTTCCAGTTCAACCCGTTTAGCGTCGATGTCCAAGTATTTATGTAATGCTTCAGCGCGCGTCTGCACGTCCTTCAATTGATCAGCTGTAATCATTGTCTGTAGTTCTCGCTCGGCCGTCGGTCTATAAAGCCAGCCCGACGCGCCGGCGTTTATGATTGTCCTTATATATAATGTCCACGAGCGAAGTCAACCGCCCGGCCTCTTATTCTCGCCTTACGGCTTAAAGTTTTGCTCCGCCTTCCGGTAGAGTTGGTCGATCATATCAGCGTATCTTTTATAGACTACGTTGCGCTTCACCTTGAGCGTGTTCGTCAGTTCGCCGCTTTCGATGCTAAAGGGCGTCGGCAGGAGAATAAAATGCTTGATGCGCTCATAGTCGGAAAGATCTTGCTGCAGCGTATCGATCCGATTGCGCAAGAATTCTACGATTTCGGGCTTGCGGCAGAGTTCTTCGTGCGAGGCAAAAGCTATTCCGTTTTGATTCGCATACGCTTCGAGCGCTTGAAAATCCGGCACGATCAGCGCCGATACAAATTTGCGCTCATTGGCCACGACGACGCATTGATCAATATAGCGATCAATCGTCATTTTAGATTCTATCTGTTGCGGCGCGATATATTTGCCGTTAGAGGTCTTAAACAAATCCTTGATGCGCTCCGTCAGATACAGTTCGCCATCTTTCATGTAGCCCGCATCGCCCGTGTGAAACCAACCATCGGCGTCGAGCACCGCTTTCGTGGCCGACTCCTTCTTATAATAACCCGGCGTGATCGTATCTCCGCGCAAGAGGATCTCGTTGTTCGCACCGATCTTCAGCTCCAGTCCCGGCAGGATCTGACCCACAGAGCCAAGCGTCGCCCGTTCGCCCTTACGATCATTGGAAACGGTGGCCGTAGATTCCGTCAGGCCGTAGCCGACCAGCATATAAAGCCCCACAGCGTGCGCAAATTTTTCCACCTCAGGCGAAACGGCGGCACCGGCCGTCGGGAAGAAGTTCGCGCGGTCCAGGCCCAGCGTCTTGCGGAGCAGTTTGTAGACCGTCCGATCATAGAGTTTATACTTCATCTTCAGCATCATCGGCGCCGGCCGCTTTTGCGAAGCGTAGTCAGCCCAATAGCGCATACCCGTCTCCAGCGCATCCTTCATCAAGCTGCGCTGCACCTTGGACGAAGCAGCAATTTTTTCCTGCACGCCTTGATAGATTTTCTCCCAAAGTCGAGGTACGCTCGACATACACGTGGGGCGAATCTCCTGCATCGACTTTAAGACGTCGGCCGGGCGCTCATTGATCGCCTGACATACGCCGGCCGAGAAACCCAGATAAGACCAACCGCGCTCGAAGATGTGCGTAAAGGGCAGGAAGTTGAGAAAGACGTCATCCGGCGAAAGCGGCAGGTTGGCGCCGTTGCCATAGACCGCCCCGCGATACATCTTATACGTCAGGATGACGCCTTTGCTATTGCCCGTCGTCCCACTCGTATAGAGGATGTCTGCCATATCGTCGTAATTGGCTTCTTTCATGCGCTGCCGATATTCTCCACGGGCCTCTTCGGGCGAAGCCAGCTCGAGAAACTCGTCGAAATAGATGCTCAAGTGGTCCGTCTCTTTGCGCTTGACGGACTTGTCGAAGATGACGATGCGCTCCAAACTTTTACAGAGGCTCAGGACGCTGAACGCAACGTCGTATTGCTGCTGTTCGCCTACGAAGAGAAGTCGCACCTCTGCATCGTTCATCATATAAGTAATCTGTGCGCCGCTCGAAGACGGATAAAAAGGCGTGGTCACTGCACGTATGCCGTAGCCGCCAAAGCTGACGTACATGCACTCCGGCTTATTTTGAGAGAAGACGGCGATACGCTCCTGCCGACCTATGCCCAGCGCCAAGAGTGCATACGACACGCGCAATACGCTCGCTGAAAATTGTCGCCACGATATGTCGCGCCATTCGGAAGCCGCATAATCGTAATGCTTCAAGGCTGTTTTATCGCCATAGCGCTCCGCTTGGCGATGAATAAGTTCAGACAGGTGTATGTTATGTACCATAATCTTTCTCAGATTTATTAGCAAAGATAACGAAAACTTGCAAGCAGGGCAAATAATCAAGCCATTTTAGGCGTATTGGGATCGATTCTGCGCCCGCACAGCCTTTTTGCGCCGGCTTCGGGTGCTACTTTTTAGGCGAATCGTCGGCCTTTCTTCGCGCAAAAGGGCTTAGAATAATAATCCGTATTTATTTTTTATAAAATCCAACGCATCATCTGTCGGCCTCGATGGGCTATCGTCGCCGCCGGGGTTTTGTCGGCTTCGCGGCCCGCGTCGCCGCCTGCACGGAGAGTTTGCCGCCGTTGGCCTCAGTCGCTCCCTACCTTGCGAAAGGTGGATTTTCCTACTGACGAAAGCGGAAAATGGCGACCGACCGCGCAAGACTGCATCGACCGAAAATCTTACGTCCGAGGTTTTTTATCACGAGCGCAAACCTTTTTTATCACGAGCGTAAGCTCTTTTTATCACGAGCGCAAACCTTTTTCGTCGTCATAAAAAAAAAGCGAACGCAACGTCTGCGGCTTCAGATATGCAGTCTCGAGCGCGTACAATCAAGTTGCGCGCCGGTCGGCCTACGATTTTCTTACGCTAACTTATGAGGGCAGAAAAGGGAAATGAACTCAGAAACTGCAACAGGAGGCACAAAACGCACTAATGGAAGGCACAGAAAGGAGAGAGGAAGAGTGGCATTGATTATTATCACGTTTTTCTTCTAAAATGTATGGACGCCACGCTGTCGACTTACCTCGTTCGTTAGTTGAATCTTGACAAATGAAACTTTAATTCAGGATAACGCAAATATGAACACCTCCTTGCGAATAAATACGAACATTATTTGACCAACAAGTTTGTATAAAAAACAACAAAGAAAACTTGTTTACAAGTAAAAGTTAAGTATATTTGCGCAGTCGCTAAGAAAACTTAGCGTTAACTTTTAACCCATTTAATTTTACCTTGATCATGACTAAACGACTATCAAACCTTCGGATGGGAGCCATAGCAGCTTGCTTGGCCTTCTCCGGACAAGCGATGTCACAAGTCGCCACGACGCAGATGCAGGTGCATCCGCGCGGCGCGACTGAACAGCAGTCGAGAGAGCGCATCGACGTTCGCGCGCTCTACCCGAACATTGCCGGAATGGGAGCGCGCTATGCGCAGCCCGACCGCGTACAGACAGTGCCTCAAACCCTAAGCAAGCCGGCGGCAAAAGCGCAAAAGCGCTCCGTACCCGTCAACTTCTTAGCGCCTCCGCCACCTACAAATCTGTGGGGTAATATGGTGAAGAGCAAAGCCTGGACGGCAGGCGATCAGTATGGCTACTACTCATTTTCTACAGCGGCGCCCATCACGACCTTCAACGTCTTGGGCAAAAACCAGAAAATGGTGGCCGACGGCGGTAGCGTAATCTACGACGGCGTGTTGCACCTCTTCTATTTAGACACGTCCATGGCGCTCTTTGGCGGCGAGGTGAAAGCCTACCATATGCAGTTTGACCCCGAAACGTGGGAACAAGTGGCCGAGCCGATGCAGGTAAGTTTGGACCTTACTACATCCGACTTTGCGCAAGATCAAGCCACAGGCACGGTCTACGGACAATTCTACAACTCAACTACGAACCAGCGCGAACTGGGCGTGATCGATTTGGAGAATAACACGCGCACGACGTTTGCTACGACAGATAAGGCTTACGTCACAATGGGCTTTTCGAGCGATGGTTACTTATATGGTATCGCTACAGATGGGAACTTATATAAAATAGATAAGACAAACGGCGCGGAAACGCTCGTCGGCGAAACCGGCGTCAGACTCCTGAACGATAAAGATTTGTTCTGGAACCAAAGCGGCGAAATCGATCAGGAGACAAATACGTTCTACTGGGCCGGCGTCGACTACACGCAGCACTCAGCCTTGTACACGGTAGACCTCTCTACGGGTGCGGCAACGAAAATTTCCGAGTTCCCCAACAACGAGACGTTCTTGGGCATTTTATTGCCGAAAGCCATGGTGGCAGGCAACGCTCCGGCGGCAGCAGAACAGCTGACGGCAGCGTTTAGCGGCGGCTCGCTCACGGGCAGCGTGAAGTTCAAAGTCCCGACAAAGACTTACAGCGGCGGCACATTGAACGGCGCAGTGACTTACACCGTAACGCAGGAAAAAAATGTCTTGGCTACGGGTACGGCACAGCCGGGTGAGGAAGTCACAGCCAACGTAACAATTCCCGAAGAAGGATTGGCACGACTCGCCGTAAGACTCAAAAACAGCGCAGGAAAGAGTAAATATACGCGCTGCGAACAATGGGTGGGCTACGATGAACCCCTGCCGGCACAAAACGTGAAACTCGAAATCAACAACGAGACCGGCGTAGCAAATCTTACGTGGGACGCACCGACAAGCACCGTGCACAATGGCTATCTCGGCGCATTGTCCTACGACGTCGTACGCTACCCCGATAAGGTTAAGGTCCTCACGAAAGGAACCGACACCCACTTCACGGAAACCTTAACAAAGAAGGGCGTAGTTTACTATTCGTATGGCGTCACGGTAAACAACGACAAGCAAGTTAGCCAACAAAAGAATTCTAACGGCGCTATTTTGGGCGACTCCGTCGGACTGCCTTACTTGGAAGAGTTTAAGACGCCCGCAGCGCTCAACATTTTTAAAATTATCGACGCAAATAACGACGGAAATACTTGGGAGTATAATAAATACGCCAACTGGGATCCGGGCACAACAGGACAATCGGTTACGTATCACTATAGCGAAACCAACGATGGCGACGACTGGTTGATGACGCCCCCGATTAGCTTGAAGCAAAACTTCCTCTACCATTTCTCCTTCAAGACAAAATCGCGCGACGCCAAATACAAAGAGCGTTTAGAAGTGAAATTCGGAAAGGGCGACAAGGTAGAAGATATGACAGGCGAACTCCTGGCGCCGACAGACGTAGCTTCAAAAGAGTATATTACGTATGAAAAATACTTCTCTGTAGACGCCGACGGCGCCTATCGCATCGGCTTCCACGCGCTAAGCCCCAAAAACCAGTTCTTCCTTTACGTTGATAGCCTCAGCGTGGAACAAGGTATCTCGTTTAGTGCGCCTGACACCGTGCAAAACCTAACGATCACGCCCGATCCGCAAGGCACCAACAAAGCTACGATAACTTTCACGACGCCGACGCTTGACATC
This sequence comes from Alloprevotella tannerae, assembly GCA_015259305.1. Classification (GTDB taxonomy): domain Bacteria; phylum Bacteroidota; class Bacteroidia; order Bacteroidales; family Bacteroidaceae; genus Alloprevotella; species Alloprevotella tannerae_B. The sequence continues at coordinate 15,784 of JABZGO010000013.1, forward strand.
GCCGGCAACGCACTGTCCTTCCTCACGCGCCTTACAGTCATTCGCGAAGGCAAAGGCGTCATCAAGGAAGTAGATTACCCCAAACGCGGGAAGCAGTTTACCATCGAGGACGAAGTAGAAAACACGGGTCACGTCAAATACACCGTCTACTGTACCTTTAGAGATTTCGACGGCCGCAAGCTTACGAAAAACGCCTACATAGGTTTAGATACGCCTGAGCCTCCCCAGAACGGCCGACTCACAGATTTGAACAACAGCATCAAGATCGATTGGGAGCCGGTAGGACGTCGAGGCAAGCACGGCGGCATCGTAGTCCCCGAAAGAGTAAGCTACCAAGTTTACAACATCGTTTACGATCCCCGAACCGGCAATCCGAGCCCCGAAATCTTGGATGATACCCCCAACACGACTTATAGCGTGACTCGCAACACGCAAGAAGGCAAACAAGAGTTCGTTCTCTACGCCCTTTCAGCCACAAACGACATCGGCACGAGTACACTTGTATCCACAAGCGGCCTTGTTGTCGGCGAGCCCTACACGTTACCGATCGAAGAATCCTTAGCCGGATCTCGCATGAACCTATTATGGTGGAGCGAGCACGTAGGTAAAACGACTATCGACATTACCAACGACCGCCCCTACGATAATGACGGCGGCGACTTCTGCTTCAACGCCAAGGCAGTCGGAGATGAAGCCCGCATGAACTCCGGAAAAATCTCCTTAAATGGTGCGAAGCACCCACGAATCGCCTTCTACCACTACTCTACGCCCGGAAAACCCATCAAGTTGCAAGTAGATGTGCGCAAGCCCGACAACACATTGACCACCGTCGGCGAGTTTGACTACGCCACATTCTCAGGCCAGAGAGGCTGGCAGCTGATGGAGTGCGACCTCGACGTAACAAAGTTCGCCAACGAGCCATACATCCAATTCAGCATCCACGCTAAGGCCGGCGAAGCCAAAGTGCCACTCTGGATCGACAAGATCTCGATGCGCGACGTATTGGAAAGCGATTTAGCAGCAGCTATTTCTACACCGACAATTATGACTAAGGGCGACACAATTCGCACTTCCGTTCGCGTGAACAACAGAGGCTTGAAGCCCATCTCCGATTACAAAGTACGACTCACCGCCGGCGGCGAACTCGTAAAAGAAGCGATAGCAACACAAGCCCTCCAACCGGGCCAAGCGGCCAACTTCGAGTTCGACTACAAGGCTAGCGCAATCAACGAAGATAGCACAGTGACGCTCAAGGCTGAAGCCGTATACGAGGCAGATCAGAATAAAGAAGACAACACCGCCGAAACCACCCTACGATTGAAGAATTCCGACTTACCAAAACCGGAAAACGTCATTGCACAGGCCAAAGGCGGAAAGAGCGTACAGCTCAAATGGGCAGCACCCTCTATAACGTCAGAGACCGTCACTGAAAACTTCGAAGACTACTCTCCGTGGTCGATCGACACCTTTGGCGATTGGGCTTCAATAGATGGAGATAAAGGCAACAACGGCGGCTTCTGGAAGGCTCACCCCTACAAACACCAAGGCACACCCTTCGCTTTCATCGCCTTCAACCCCGAAAACCTCTTCGCAGGTTGCATTGCGAGCAACCCGGGCCTTAAACCACACTCCGGCGACCAGTTCCTCGCAGCCGTATTCTCCGTACAACCAAGCGCAAGCAACAAGTTTGTCGATGCCGACAACTGGTTGATCAGCCCCTTGCTCTCCGGCGAGGCACAAAAGATCGACTTCTGGGCCAACAACTACAAGGCCGGCACACAAGACTTCACGGAAAACGTCGAGATCCTCTACTCTACGACCGGACGCAATCAGAGCGACTTCCAAAAAGTAGGCAATACACACCTCATTAGTGGCGGCGAATTCCAAAATATCTCAGCCGACCTCCCGAAAGGCGCAAAATATTTTGCAATCCACCACATTACAGGAAAAGACCAAGTCTGCCTCTTGATGCTCGACGACATCACCTACGTCAAAGGCTATGCGAAGCCTAAGGGCTACAACGTCTATCGCGACGGTAAACTCGTGGCAGGCTTAGACGCCGGCACGATGACGCTCGATGACCAAGCCGATACCGACGGCCAACATCGCTATGCCATCACAGCAGTCTATGACAACGGCGAGTCGCAACCGGTTTGGATCAGCGTAACCACCGCGCTGCAACTCATCGAATCGCTTGCCGGCAAGCAAGTCGACATCTACACGATCGATGGCCGACTCATCGGCAAAGACCTCAACCATCTGCCGCATCTTGAGCGGGGCATTTACGTCATCAATGGTCAAAAAATAGTGATCAAATAAGACGCACAAGTCCATCGCGACAGCACACATTCACGGCAACCTCCCCACCACAGGAGGTTGTCGTTTTTTTAGCCCGCAAGGGGCCGGACTGCCACCCTCACGACTCACCCCATCGAGACCGAAGCCTCAAACACTAATGGCAACCGCCCATGCGCACCTTTACCCGTCAGACCCGGCAAAGCCCCCATCGCCCATTTTCCGGCAGGCAGCCCCTCACTTATCGCGTAAGTCCAACAAATCCGCCGCCCCACCCCATCAGCCGCCGACCGGCACAAACCTACTTACGAGCAA
>JABZGO010000140.1 GCA_015259305.1 Alloprevotella tannerae
GCATATTATCGAAATAGCTGTCGCCGCCGTAGAGGAATTGCGTGCGGTAGCCCTTTTGGCGCAGGATCGTGCCCACCGTGTACAAGCCCGTGTTGTTGGGCTGCTTGATCTTGCTCTCGCCGGGACAAGGCGGCTGACACAAGGTGACAGCTTCCAAGCCGCGCACCGTGCGATTGCCGCAGGCGTAAAGGCTTTCGAAGAACAAACTATGTTGCGCCAAACTATCCAAGTAAGGCGTCAGATGATCCTGATTGCCAAAGGCCGCCATATAGTCGGCACTCAAGCTCTCCACCATTATCAGCACAATATTTTTGTGCTCCTCCGGCAGCGGATCTTCGACCTTAGCCGGATACAAGCGCTGCATCATATCCTTCGCCTTTTGCGGCGACATGGTCAAGTAGAATTGGTCGTAATTGAGTTGGCTGGAGCGAAACGCCTCTACAAATTTGCAGAGCCCGTTGTCCCCCAATTCGTTGACATATCGGTTACTACTCGGCCGCAACGACGTGAGTCCTACCGCCCCGAGCAAGGCTACGATGCAGGCCGTCAGATAAAGGCCCGCCGCCCGCAGTTTTACGCCGAATGAAGCCTGCGGTACAACGATTTTTCGCTTTTGCAGCACCACGAAAGACGTAATCAGCAGCGATGCAATGCCCAAACCGATCAGCAACGGCACCATCGGGTAAGATTCAAAGATGTTTCCGATGACCTCATTCGTGTAAACCAAGTAGTCGACGGCTATAAAATTATAGCGTACGCCAAATTCTCCCCAAAAGAAATAAGCCGAAATGGTATCGACGAGCAAGGCCGTGACGAAGACGAATACGGTCAAGAAAAAAACCACCTTATTATATACCGGCCGAATGCGGGGAAAGGCCCAACGAAGGCCGAAACTCGCCGCCTTATAGAGGGCCAGGTAAGTCAGAACGCGCGTCAGGCCCTTATTAAATTCCGTCAAACTTTTATCGAAAAACGACAAATAGAGGAGGATGACCAAGAGCAGTCCGCCCAAGACGTAATTGAGCGGCCGGCGATATTTGCTTTCGGAGATAAAGAGGTAGTTGAGGAAAATACCGAATCCCCCCAACAAGCCCACGCAAGCGTCAGTCAGAGCGCCACGCACAAAGGCCAAGACGAGGCCCCCAAACGGCAAACTGCCAATCGTTTGCGGATTGAAGATCAAGATCAAGCGGAGGATGAATCCTGCTGCGACTGTGAGTCCGACCACGCGGAGCAGCGTGCGAAAAAAATCGATATACGTCTGACGTGATTGCATACGGAGAGATGAAGTGTTATATAATCTTTCAGCGGACAAAGATACGTAAAAATCTCGGGTAAACTATCCGATTCTTCTGCCGCAAATGGTGATGGTTCAGTCGCGCGCATGGTGCGCAATCTTAAGCATTGCCGGCCGCTCTATCCTTCGCGCGCATCCTTTGCTCGTCCACCGGTAAGCGGAAGATGTGCTTTTGTGGCCCAATACTTTGTTTTCAAGCGTCTTATATCAGATTTTCGCGCGCCTATCATTGGCCGCCTACCTTTTTATCACGAGCGTAAACCTTTGCGCTCACGAGAACAAACCTTTGCGCTCGTGATAAAAAAAGGTTTGCGCTCACGATGAAAAGCTCCCGTGCTGCGTCTTCGTGCGCCCCGTTATCAGTCATGGAAACAAAATATCCAAGGCTGCGGCGGTGCGCGGCGCTACTTCGCGGCGGCATCTGCGAGGAGAAAAACGAAGAAAAGGGCGAAAACGCGTAGAAAACCATTAAATTTGCCCACGAAACGAATACTTGCGCGCGCCGTGCCGACTGCGCCCGATGCGCACTTGCTTGTCGTTTGTAAAATCTAAGATTATGCGAAAAAATATAGCCGCCATCTTGGCCGGTGGCAGTGGGAAGCGCTTCGGCGAAAGCCAACCAAAGCAATTTTTGAAGCTTCGGGGGCGCACCGTTTTGGCGTATGCCGTCGAAGCCTTTGCCCTGCACCCGCTGATTGCAGAAGTCATCATCGTCGTTCACCCCGATTATGTCGAGGAAGTGCGCCGCATGGTGACGGAAAATGGGTGGGAGAAAGTGAAAAACGTGATCTCCGGCGGTGCAGAACGCTACGACTCCACGCTGGCGGCGCTCAAGGCTTGTGAAGGGCGCGAGGTCAACCTCTTATTGCACGACGCTGCGCGCCCATTGGTGACGGAAACGATCATCACTTCCGTATGCCGCGCCCTGGAAACGGCTGAGGCGGTCAACGTATTGCAACCCGTGACGGATACAATTGTGTGCGTGGAGGGCCAAACGACGCATACGTTGCCGCGAAATAGTCTGCGCCGCGTGCAAACGCCGCAGGGCTTTCGCCGCGAACTGCTCGAGCGGGCTTACAAAAAGGCTTTGGCCGATCCCGACTTTGCCGCGACGGACGATTGCGGCGTCGTAAGCACGTATTGTCCGGAGGTGGACATCGCGCAAGTGGCCGGCGATGAGCGCAACCGCAAACTGACCTACAAGGAAGACCTCCTCACGCTGGAGGTGCTGATGCCGCGTGGCGCCGATTGCGATGGCGCGGACTTGGCAGCTTATCAAGCGAAGCATTTGCGGCCCGTTCAGTTGAAGCAGTTGGACATTTTGAAGCAGGTGCGCGATTTATGCGACGCCCACGATATACCTTATTGGCTCGATGGGGGAACGCTGCTCGGCGCATTGCGCCACGGGGGCTTCATTCCTTGGGACGACGACATCGACATCGCGATGCGCGGAGAGGACGTGGAGCGCTTTATCAAAATAGCGCAAGCGGAATTGCCGGACAACTTGGTGCTGCAAGGGCCGGGCTTGAAGCCCGACGGCGGGACGCCGATCTATAAGGTGCGCGATAAGCATTCGTTTATCATAGAATATGGCGATGATTTTAAGCGCGACTATGCCAAGGGTTTGTATGTCGATATTTTCCCGCTGATTCCTTATCCTGATTTTTCGGCGGCTACGGTGAAGCGTCTGGCCAAACGCTATTGTAAGGCCAATGCCATACTTCATTCGCAGCATTATTATAGTTGGCGCTCGGCGGCCGAATTTGTGTATTTCGGCACAATGCGTGCACTCTGCGGTTTGGTGTGGCGCGTCGGCGGATGGTTTACCAAGAAAGGAAAATATCGGGGTAATTATCTCAATAATAATGGTTATGGCGTGCACCACTTGGACGAAGCGATTTTTCCGCTGCAACAAGTGGAATTTGAAGGCGAGCTGTTCAGCGGGCCGCGCGATGGGGATACGTACCTGCGGGAGATATTTGGCGATTGGCGCCAACTGCCGCCCGAGGATCAACGCCGTGGGCACGCTGTCTTTTATCTGGAAAAACTTTAATCGGACAAAAGAAAACGACTGAGGGCTTCGATGCGCTCCGTGAAAGAGATGGGCATGCGGGGAGGCCGCTCAAAGGCTTCGGCCGGCGTGGGGGCGGCTGAAGCATAAGCTTGTTGTAAGGTTGTATAGAAGTCTTCGGCGTCGAGTGCGTCGAAGACTTTTCCGTTATCACGCCCGATGAGTTCGCGCGCACCGGCATAGGTACTAACCATCGCACGGCAGCCGCCGAGCAGGGCTTCATTGACGACGGCGCCAAAGGCTTCGCTGCTGCTGCATAAGACTAAGAAGTCAGCCGTAGCATACCAAGCCCATAAATCCCGGCCCGTATAAGCGCCGGGGAAAATCACGCGGTCGGCTAATCCGGCTGCGGCGGCTTGGGCTTTTAAGTCGTTCGCTTGCTCACCGCTTCCGACGAGTACTAAACGATAGTTGGCGGCTGCTGCATTGCGCTCGCAAACGCGGCGGAAGGCTTCGATGAGGTCGGGGAGGTTCTTGACGTCGACAAAACGGCCGACGAAAAGGCCTACTTTCATACCTGCTAATTGGTGGGTCGAAACGTAGCGGGCGGCGGTGGGCCGATGGCAGACAAAACTTTGCTCGGGGCGTATAATCGGGAAACTAAAGGTACGGCGGGCGGGGGTATGGCGAAGGAACCATGCGGCCGTCTCTTCGCTGATGTTGACGATGCCGTCTAAACAACGGATAAGGGCGGCGCGGCGCCGACGGCGGCCGCCTTGGCAGCGTTCGGCCATCGCGATACTATCGTCGCACATGGTGAAGAGTCGGAAGCGGCGGGGATGGCGCCAACGATAGAGGGCGGCGGAGAGGACGGAGAGGTTGAACTCCGAACACAAGACGATGTCGGGGCGGAAGTGGCGAATGGCACTTGCATAGCCGAGGTTGATATCACGGCCGGCTAAAGTGAAATGGCGATCGAGGTAGGCGTAGGTGAAACGCGCTTCGGCAAGAAGTTGGTCCTGCTTTATGAACAGGGCGGGATTCTCGCGCTGCAACAAGACGACATGGCAGGTAAAGCGGTCGGCCAGCGCATTGAAGAAGTCCAAGCGATAGGGCGCAAGGGCGGGGTGGAAAATAAGCAGGCGGGGCTTGTCGTTATTCATAGCTGAAACCTAACTGTTTCGCAAACTCCCAAAGTACAATACCGGCACTGACGGAGACGTTGAGGGAATGTTTTGTGCCGTATTGTGGGATTTCGACGGCAGCATCTGCGGCATCGACGACGGATTGCGTCACGCCCTTGACTTCATTGCCGAGGACGAGGGCGTATTTCCGGTCGGGCGAGAGGCGAAGCTGATGGAGCGGCCGACTGCCTGCGACTTGCTCGACGGCAAAGATGAGGTAGCCGCGGCGGCGCAAGGACTCGACGGCTTCTAAGGGGTCTTCAAAGTATTCCCAATCAACGCTATCTTCCGCGCCGAGCGCCGTTTTGTGGATTTCTACCATCGGTGGGCGCCCGGTGATGCCACATAGGCAGACGCCGGAAAGGCGAAAGGCGTCGGCGGTGCGAAAGACTGAGCCGACATTGTGCAGGCTGCGCACATTATCCAAGACGACGACGAGCGGAAGTTTGGGGGCTTCCTTGAAAGTTGCAACGTCGAGGCGATTCATTTCTTCTACGGTCAATTTATGCATAGCAATGGAATACTAAAAATAGGAAGAAGGCGGCGAGAATGGGTGAAAAGTAGGGCGCTGTCGCAGCCTTGCAGCCACCGGCAGCGCCTCAAAGAAGTCTTTATAGGTCGTCGATCAAAGCACTTGACTTCGCGTAGGCCGTAGAGCGCGCCTCGAAGAAGTCGGTCTTGATCATATTGGCGTTAGAATATTGCGAAACCCAAGACATGGAGGGCGGCTCTTTGTCGTAACCGTCATAAAGCGGCTCGAAACCGAGTGAGGT
>JABZGO010000141.1 GCA_015259305.1 Alloprevotella tannerae
CCATATCCGCCGCCAAAGAATCAGCAGCCCGACTCAAGCTGTCAGCGTTCAAATTTCCCTCGCCGTTAGCCCCAATCGAAGCGCCCGGACCCCGCTGCGAACGGCGCCAGTAGTCCTCATTTTTGCGCCGGCCCCATTGCCGCGCGAAATCTTGCTTACCCTGCGCTACGAGCATCGGGTCATAAAAATAGAAGCCTCGATCCTGCGTTGAGCGTCTTTGGCCCGGCTGCGGCGTCGTCTCAGTCACTATATCAGCGCCTCCATTCTGCTGGCGCTCAGCCTCAGCTTGCTCGCGGCGCTCCGCCGCTTCTTGCTTTTTCAAGGCAGTTATGACGCGGTCTATCGCAGCATTGCGCTCCGATTCCGGAGCTACGGCCAAGGCCTGCAAACTATCCTGCAACTGTATCGCACTTGTATGCGGCACGAGTTTGTCCAAAACCTTCGTGCGCTTTTCCGTGAGTTCGTAGTCGGCACCTTTTTTATCTATCAACGCAAGTGCCTCCGTGTAGCACCCTTGCGCCAAGTCAAAGCGCTCACGATTCCAATACAATTCGCCGAGACGCAACAGAAGCAATCCCTTTTCCGGTCCCGCTTTCGTTGCTTTCGTTCGCCCACGTTCATATGCCGTGATTGCAGCCGTCGTATCGCGTCGCGCCAAGTAGATATTGCCCATCGCATAATAAACCTGGTCGAGATAATCTTTGTTCTTATCGGCCCGCGCCATTGAGCGGAGGCGCCTGATCATCCCTTCCGAAGCGGCGCGTGTACTAATCGCCGGAAGGCGGTCTGCAGTATTGCGGAGCGAATCCGACTGCCCGACAGGGACGGCTTGAAAGGCAACGACTTCAGTCTGAAGAATGCGAGCGTTGAAGGCTAATTCGTAAGGTGGACTCAAACTAATGCAGCGCCCCAAGGCTTTATAGGCTTCGTCGTTAAGACCCTGCTGCCGGCAGAGTTGTCCCAGCAAATAGTAGAGGCGAGCTTTAAGTAAGCGGCGCGGTTCGCGCTTGGCGGCGAGTCGAAGTCGGGGCAAGGCCTCCGCATAGCGCGCTTGGCGCAAGAGGAGATCAGCCTGCGTCGTCTCAACCTCCCGCTGCAAGCGCCCGGGTATGGAGTCGCGGTGCAAGCGATTGAGCGCATCCTCCGCATCATAGAACCAATCGAGTTGGGCATAGCAGCGCGCCATCCACAAACGGGCTTCGTTGGCCACGATGGGTTCGGCGGCGTATAGGCGTGTGATGTAAGAGAAGGTGGAGGCTGCTTCGAGAAATTCACCTTTCTGAAACTGCGCCTTGCCCATCAGCAGCCAAGCATTTTTGAGAAAGGGGTTAAACTCCTTGCGCTTTAAGTAGGCCTTCATTTCCGGCGTGCGGGTCTTGTTGGCATTCAAGACGGGCTTACGCTTTATCGAATGGGTTCGAATTGCTTTTTCGCACTTCTCAATGGTGACGTCAAACTGCCCGCTCCCGGCATTGCGCGAGGCTTCATTGCCCACGAGAAATACGGGCAGGAGTTTGGTATAATTGTCTTTGTTCGTGTTTTCCTTTGATTGCAAGCCCTCTTTGTAGGCTTCGTGGCCATTATAATAGGTATTGTATTTCGTCGTAAAAGATTGCCAAAAACGCGTGCTTGCCGTGTTCTCCTTCGTTGAGCATCCAACGAGAAGAACGACCAATATCAAGAGCGCTATAATCTTTTTCACCTTACGAACAACGAGGGTTGATGACTATACTAACTTATTTTCCTTGTTTTTATTGCTTTGATGAAGCGACAAAGTCCGTATTGCAGGATCATGCAGATCGTAATACACGCCCCGCCGGGCAGATCTTGCAGGGCGGCGCCCCATAAGCCGCAGACGATGCCGGAAAAGGCAAAGAGACCGGCGCAAAGCATCATGCTGCGAAACGTGCGGCAGAAGATGGCGGCCGTCTGTTGCGGCACTGACAGCAAAGATATGACCAACACGATCCCAACCATACGCAGCGAAACGACGAGCGTGAGCGCCATAAACAAGATCATCAAGGCCTCGATCCATCTGACGGGCAGGCCCTGCGTGACGGCGAAATCGCGATCATAGGCTATGGTGACGATGGGCGTAAGCAGGAGGCCGAAGAACAAGCCTACGGCAACCACGAGCAAGAGCAAGAGCCAGAGATCTTCGTGCGTGATGAAGAGGATATTGCCGAAAAGATAGGAGGGCAAATCGGTCATAAAGCCGGGCGTGAGATAAGCGAACAAGATGCCCAAACTCATACCGAGCGTCCAAAGCATGGCGATGGCCGCGTCCTCGCGCACTTTGCGCCGACTGAGAAAATCGATACTATAACCGGAAAATACGGCAAAAAGCGCCGCACCCAGCAACGGAGAGAAGCCCAAATAGGCTCCCAAGCCCACTCCGCCGAGCGAAGCGTGGGCCATACCGCCGCCAACAATCACCATGCGGCGCGTGACGACGTATGTGCCGACCATCGCGCAAAGGATGCTGACGAGCAAGCCGCCAAGGAGGGCATTTCTGAAAAACTCGTATGCTATTATGTTTGCCATTCAGCCTTCAAAGTTAGGTAAAGCACACAACACGACCAATTCTTTCTCTCTTTTCTTCGCACCAAGGCGGCGGGCGAAGCGGAGCGATAGCGCACCGGTATCGACTTACGAACACGGACAATGTATTGGCGAAGAAGGCCATCTGCGGCGGTGCGGAGAAGGCGGCAAGCGGCCCTGCAAACGCCGCGTTTTGGGGACTTCTATCGTTTGATAATGTATCAAAATGCAACCTCAAACGATCGTTTGGCGGCAGCAAACCATCGTTTGGTGGGAGCAAACCATCGTTTGGCGGCAGCAAACCATCGTTTGGCGGGAGCAAACGATAAGGAGTCTATACCATTGGCGAGCCGAAAGCTGACTATTGGCAAGAAAATAAAAGCTATGTCCACCAACAAACGAGACGCCGGCAACCCCGGCCTCACTTTATCGGCGGCGGGTTTGAGCAGAACGTAAAAAATAATGTATCTTTGCAAGACTTACCCAAGCTTGATAATTTACAAGCGTATACTGCAAGAAATGGAACACGACAAAATAAAACGCGGGAGCTATCTGCGCAAACCGCGCTGGCTCTATAGCAAGATCGAAGGCGGAGAAAAGTTTAGCTTCGTCGAGAAAACGGTAGAGGAAAACGGACTGCATACGATTTGCTCAAGCGGAAAATGTCCGAATAAAGGGCACTGCTGGAAATGTGGCACGGCTACGTTTATGATTCTCGGCGACCGCTGTACGCGGGCTTGCCGCTTCTGCGCCACGCTCACGGGCCGGCCGCTTCCGCCCGAACCGAAAGAGCCGGAAAAGGTGGCACGCAGCATCCGGTTGATGGAGCTTAAGCATTGTGTGATAACTTCCGTTGACCGCGATGACCTTCCCGACAAGGGGGCGGCCCACTGGGCTGCAACGATTCGCGCCATACGGGCGGCCAATCCGGATGTGGTGATTGAGGTCTTGATTCCTGACTATCGTGGCGAGGAACTGCGCATCGTATTGGAGGCGCGGCCGGACATTGTAGGGCACAATCTGGAAACCGTGCGCCGCCTGACGCCGTCTATCCGCAGCAAGGCGACGTATAAGAACAGTTTGGGCGTCTTACAGGAAGTGGCGGCCGCCGGTTTTTTGGCCAAAACGGGCATTATGCTGGGCTTAGGCGAAACGCCGGAAGAGGTGGAGGAACTTCTGCGCGATGCACACGCTGCCGGCTGCCGCATGATTACGATCGGACAGTACTTGCAGCCCGGTCCGGCGCAAGTTGACGTCAAAGAATATGTACACCCTGATCAGTTTGCAGCATATAAAGATTACGCGCTCAACTTAGGATTCGACAGTGCCGAGAGTTCGCCGCTCGTGCGCTCGTCTTTCATGGCCGAACGCTCGTTCGTGGAAATGCTGGTTAAGAAAAAGCGCAACGAAGAAGCGGAGCAAGCAGCACAAGATTAGATTGCCGCGCTTCCCGTTTCATTATTGAACCTATAAAAAGCCGGGTTTGCTTGAAGCAAACTCGGCTTTTCGCTTGTTTATCTGCATCGGCAGCAAGGGCTTTTGCCCCCTGCTGCGCGTTTAATCTTTCGCATCGGCCTGACGCTTGCGGCGTAAGCGTAAGGCGATGAGCAGGAGAAGGATAAAAATCACAGCTATGGCGCTGAAGGCGATAGCTTCTGTCACGGAAATGCTCGTCGGGCGATATTCCATCACCACAAGATGCTTGCCGGCCGGCACTTTCAAGGCGCGTAGCAAGTAGTTGACGCGGCCGATCTCGACGGGCTGACCGTCGACCGTGGCCTTCCAGCCGGGATAGTAGATTTCACTAAATACGACCAAACCGCCCTTGTCGCCGGTCACTTCGTAGCGCACTTCATTTGGTTTGCGCTGCGTCAGACGAACGCTGCCGGTGCCTAAAGGCGAGCCGTCGAGCGCGGTGCGGAAGCGCTTGTCGGCCACGGCCGTGTGCTTCGTATCCAAACGCTTGAGGGCAGCAATCTCTGCATCGGGCGTGTCGACGTATTTCACGTCGGTCACGAACCAAGCGTTGCCGTTAGCATAAGGATTCTGAAGGGCCTGACCGGCTTGTGCGCCGAAGATGATCCATTTTGCGTTGAGCATATTCAAAACCGGCGCTAAGCTATCGCCCGGTACGCGCTGCATATCGCCGCCCGCCATATTGATGGCGCCTAAGAAGCCTTGCAACTCATCGTTCAAGCAGCGGTCGATCAGGTCTTGATAGCGGTGCAACTTGGCCGCATTGTAACCACCAATGCTCTGGAAGAAGTAGGCCGTGCGGTTGCTCGTCTCGTTAAACGGATTGCCCTCACTGAGGTTCAATACGCGGAAATCGGTTTTATCCTTGCGCACGACGTCTTCAGCCGCGGACGGGGTCAACGTTTGCATTTGTACGGGATCGGTAAAGGAGGCGTCATTGAGGTAACGTTTGTCGACTTGCCACAAATCAAAGAGGCAAACGACGAACAGGCCAACGCAAAGCATCCAAGACTTAATCATCCCGCGCAGGTAAAGCCACAAGAGGCCGATACCTACCAATATAATGAGGAGCGAACGCAAAGCTGAAGCAGCCAAAATGGCGTGGTGCATATCGGAAATTGCGCCGCGGTAAGTGTTGACAAAGTCGAAGCCTAAGGCAGAACCCATCGCGCTGAGTGCGGCATCGTCTTTCGCGCTGATACAATCGCCCGCAAGACTCGGGAATAGCCACAAAAGCAGGCAGAGGC
>JABZGO010000142.1 GCA_015259305.1 Alloprevotella tannerae
TCTCTTTGTAGAGATGCGTCTGTAATTCTTTTGCTGTTAAAAATGCCATACTAATAGCGTTTTTTGTTTGTGTGTCTTTTACCGATAATGACAGATTCTTCTCCCAACTTCATCAAGTTTTCATTCAGAAGCCACCAGCCGCCCTCGATGCAGTCAGGGCCGTCAGCCGGCGCCTTCATCGAGCGTGATATGAGCAGGAATTGTTCTTCCAATCGCTGCATATGTGGATTCTCTTTTTCTTGTATATTCAGAATTAAGCGCCCTTGCCGGTTCATCGGTTCAAGGTTGCCCTCGATGCGGTCGAACTTCTCCGGTTTTTTTCGAGTGTCCGGCGTTATGCTTATGAAGCCTTTTTCCTCGCCTCTTTTTGCAAAAAGAGGCAATATTACTTGTTGATAGAAAGGATCTTGCAGCGTGTTGTTTTCGATAAAACATTTTAGTTGCGTTTTCTCACCAACAACGTTGCGCATGTCGTAGAACCACTCGACAAACTCTTCATTCGTGACATGATCGAGTCGCCCGTCATAGACGTAGAATTTACCGTTATAATAGCCTATCAGAAAGCACGCTTTATAAGATGTCGCCTTGTTTTTTGAATTGGAAGGCGAGGGATCACCATAAGCTATGACAAACGTCAACTTATGTAGTGGTGGACATTCTCCCCAAACCATCTCTTTGAAAATGTTGCCTTTGGATAGCGGGTTGTTAAAAAATTCGCGTTGTATGGTCGCTTCAGAATAGAGCGAGAAGAAAGTCTCAATATCTTCTTCAGAGTTTTTCGACCAGGAAGACCGGCCGTTTTTATCGCGAATATTCACGATTTCATAATGCGCGATTTTTGGTGATTTTTTTGCTTGTTCGATAAATCGCGTAACGCTACAATCTTTCGCAATAATATTTCCGTTTACGAGTATTCGATAATTGCCGGAAACGGAAAATGTCGGTAAAAGTGCGTCGGAAATCCATTTCCACTTCTTCTCGATTCGATCGTCGTTTCCGCATTCCTCGTCCGTATCTATATCGTCAATCAAGATGAGGTCAGGTCGATAGTTCTTGTGCCGGCTACCACGCGGACTTTGTCCTGCGCCAAGCGCGCGAAAAGCAGTACCACAGCGGCATGTAAATTCTTCTTGTTCCCACGAACCGGGCGTCTTCTGCTCACCATAATCTTGCCTTATGCGTGGATTCTTATCGAAGTTTTCCATAAATGGTGCCAACAGTCGCATAGCATTGTCTAATGTACTTGATACAAGCAATACATTTTTTATTTTTCCGGTCAATGCGAGTTTTGTCACTTCCATCATCGAGCGCGCCGACTTTGCCAACTCGCGCGACCAGGCCCGCACTTCTAACCATCTATTGTGACTCATCAGGCGCTTTGTCGCGCGTTTGTGAAATGGCGCAGGCTCTGCCGTAGCATAGGCCTCAAAATAATAAGCGAACCAAGCTTCATCGTCCGCTTCGAGTCTGCGTTTGCGCTTTTCAATTTCGACTTGTGTGTCTCGGGCGTCGATACTGCTCTCTTCTAACAGCGCCGCCACTTCTTCTTTCCATTTTTTCAATGACGTTTTATCGTCGTTATTTAGCTTTTTGAAAGGCATTTTATTTAAGAAAGGAATTTACAAAACTATCACAAACAGGAGCAATCCTTTTTGCTTCTTCTAAATCATATTCACGTACATGCGCAAGCAGCTTTCGCAGTACAGAAATAACGTCAGACAGCCCAACTTCTCCCTCTAATTTTTCAATTGCTTTTGCATATTTCGCGATCGTGTCGGCTTCTGCCGGCGTAGCAAAACGCTCGCCATCCGGTCGTGAAGCAATGGCGTCGTTTAAGGCAGAAAATTGCCGATAGAGATCTTTTAGCCGCTCCTCTTTCATCATTGTTACAGAAGCGCGTAAATCTTTCCAGTTTTCGCCCGTAATCCATCGATTTACCGTTACGCGCGAAACGCCTGTTCGGTCTGCTATTTCCTCCTGCGTGAGGTTCTCTTTTGTATAAAGAATCTTAGCAAATTCTTTCTTTTGTTGTCTTGTTAATTCTGCCATTTTGCACTTTTTTTCGCAAAAATAGGCCTAAAATAAGGTATAAAATAGTGCTCTTGTACGCAGGTGGATATTTACGCGCAATTGTATATAATATATCCAAACGCAAAAAAAGCTACTTGTTTTAACGGAAAACCTATTGCAATTTTGCGGCAAAATACACAAAATGGCAAACAAAAATAAAACATTCATCCTTCACGATCAAAGCGTAAATACACATGGATTCAGAATGCTTACAAGCGGTGCTGATTTAACGGAATTTTATAAAAATCCCGTCCTGCTTCTCAATCACGATGATTGGATAATGCCTATTGGTCGATGGGAAAATATCCGCATTGAGGGTGACAAAATCCTGGCTGATGCTGTCTTTGATATGAACGATGCGCGCGCAGCTGAAGTGGCGCGTAAGGTTGGCGATGATTTTGTGCGTGCAGCTTCTATTGGTGCGTGGGTGGATGAAACGTCGTCCGATCCTTTGTTGCGTTTGCCGGGACAGACGGAAGACACGGTGACAAAATGGACGGTGCGCGAAGCATCGATTTGCACGATAGGGGCAAATCATAATGCTTTAGCTCTTTACGATCGCACAACAAATGCGCGTATTGATTTGTCCGACAAAGGTGCTGTAGTCAAGCTTATGTCGGCCGTAAAAAATGAGGAAACCATTTATAATAATACGAGTATGGGAAAATTGAATTTCATCTTAGGCCTCTCTGATCAGGCGGCCGAAAACGAGCAGGTAGCGAAAGTGCAGACATTGATGTCTGACGTCGAGCGCCTGAAGAAAGAGAACGCGACGCTAAAAGACAGCATCGACCAAATCAACAAGGCTAAGAAAGACGCGCAGCGCGCAGAAGCCATTGCCCTCGTTGATGCAGCTGTGAAAGATGGACGCCTCGATGCGACAGGTAAGGAAAACTTCCTCGCTCTCTTCGATAAAGACTTTGTGCTTGCAAAGCAAACGCTTTCGGCAATTCCTAAGCGTGCCAGTGTGGCGGGCGCGCTGGAAAGCGGGCCAACAACCGATTTGTCCGATTTCAAAAATAAATCGTGGGATGAACTCGACAAAGCCGAGAAGCTTACAGCGTTGCGCGATAAGGATTTTGAGTTGTATAAAGCGAAATTCAAAGAACGCTTTGGTGTCGAATACAAAGAAAAATAACCAATAAAGTTTAGCAAATGGCAGTACAAAAAGAAATTTGGCAGGATGCGATCGTTAACGGTCTTTTTGCAGAAAACACTTTTTTAGCAAAGTCCGTCAATGATAGTGTGTTTGTTGAAAACGGTAAGCGTGTGCATATTCCGAATGCGGGCCGCGCCTCCAAAGTTGAGATGGATAGAAGTGTCTTACCTGCAGCTGTGAAGCAACGCACAGATACAGATGTTGCATACGATCTTCACGAGTTTACGACAGATCCGATTGTCATTCGTAACGCAGAAGAGGCAGAGGTATCTTACAACAAGCGCGAAAGTGTGCTACAGATGGACAGAGTTGCACTGTTCGATCGCGTAGCAGAGTTTTTTATTCGCGAATGGGCACCGGACACAGCGGATTATTTCCTGAAGACGACAGGAGCGGCTGCTGTTGCTCATACGCCTTCTGCAACCGGCAATCGACGCAAACTTATGAAGAAAGACGTGCGTGCTCTGTCTACGTTATTTAATAAGCAGAACGTGTCTAAGCAAGGTCGTTTCTTGTTACTTGATGCAGAAATGTATGATGAGTTGCTTGAAGACCTGACTGAAAGTCAGACTTTCGCTTTCCTTAGCAGTGCGGACGCGCAACGCGGAGTAGTAGGTAATCTTTACGGCTTTGATATTATGAGTCGTGCGACTGTACTTGCTTGCGATGGTACGACAGTCAATGCTGTCGGTGCGAGCGGAAAAGGTACGGACTGCGCCGCCGGCTTAGCTTGGCAACAAGACTGTGTAAGTCGCGCTTTAGGTGAAGTTATCATGAATGGCAATGAGGGTGATCCTACGTGGTATGGTGATGTCTACTCCTTCTTGGTCCGTGCAGGTGGTACTCGTCGAAGGGCTGATAAAAAAGGCGTAGCTGCAATCTTGCAGGCAACTACGGCGTAAAACGGAAGCGGGGCGCTTTCGCGCTCCTCTTCCTTATCATCAAAAAAATGAAATCGAGTGAAATATTAATACGGCAGCTGATAGCTTTTGAAGGGCTTTCACTTACGGCATATCGATGCCCTGCAGATGTACTGACAATCGGCGTAGGCCATACGGCCGGCGTACGTGCAGGGCAGAAGATAACG
Organism: Alloprevotella tannerae; assembly: GCA_015259305.1. Lineage (GTDB taxonomy): Bacteria > Bacteroidota > Bacteroidia > Bacteroidales > Bacteroidaceae > Alloprevotella > Alloprevotella tannerae_B. The sequence goes on from JABZGO010000142.1 coordinate 4,317, forward strand.
CGCGAGCAGGCACTTTCTTTGCTTCGCGGCGACCTTTTGCCTTGCGAATGTTTTGTAAACAGCCTGGGCGTCTGCAAGACGCAGGGGCAATTCGACGCTCTTGTCGACTTTGTCTTCAATCTTGGCGAAGATCGCTTACTGCGCTCAAGTTTACTACAAAAGATTCGCGCGAAGGCACCTGCCGTTGAAATCAAAAAAGAGTTTATGAAATGGCGCTTCGCTGCCGGCAAAGCCTTGCCGGGGTTGGAGCGGCGCAGAAAATGGGAAGCCGAACGCTTCTTCAGTTAAAAACAACAAATAACAATGACGGATGTCCTCTTACAGATCGTTTCCTGGTTGCTGCCGGCGGGTGGCTTCGGCGGCGCATTTTTATGGCTTACCAGCCGCACTTTAAGGCACGCCCGCAGAGATAAGGAGGTGCACGAGGTGTATCGAAAAATGTATGAGGATTTGTCGAAAACAGTAATCGAATTACAACATGACAACAGTGATTTACACAATGCTATCGGCCGCTTTGAAGCGTTGTTTCGCCGCGCTCAATCTTGTCGTTATTATGGGAATGTTTGCCCTCTTCGCGACAAGTTGCCGCAGCTCATCTTACGCCCGCACGACGGACGAAACGACCGTGGCACAATCGACGATACAGCGGACGACGGCGGATACCGCCGCCCAAGAGACGCTTATCTTAACAAAAGAGAGGGTGAGGGCGGATTCAGCGAGTCTGAGCCTATCGACGGAGAACCTCCGTGACATACCGCCTGATGCCGGGTATTTTGTGCGACATGGCCGCTTAACTTTGAGCGTGCGGAAGCGAGCCAATGCACCTCCGGGCAAACCTGATCTGCTTATTTCTGCATATACTGACAGCATCGATAGAGAAGTCTCTTTTTTATCAAATAAATCACAACAAAGGTCCATCGCCGATATGTAC
>JABZGO010000143.1 GCA_015259305.1 Alloprevotella tannerae
ACTATAAGCCGATGACTTATGAAGGATATGGCCCACATGGCGTTGCTGTCTTTGTTGATACGTTGACGGATAACACTACGCGAACCGTCGGCGACGTTCGCAGCGTCTTTAATAAGTTTGGTGGCAACCTCGGAACTATGGGCTCGCTCGCTTTCTTGTTCGACCACAAGTGCGTGTTTTCTTTCAAGAAGAAAGATGGCTTAGATATGGATGAACTCATCCTCGATCTGATCGATTATGGCGTAGAAGACGAATACGATATCGATGATGAAGAGGATAGTATTACGATTTATGGCGACCCCAAGAGTTTTGGTGAGATCCAGAAACATTTAGAAGAAAACGATTTTGAGGTTGTAGGTGCTGAGTTCACTTACATTCCCAACGATCTTAAGGACGTAACGCCCGAACAACGCGAATCCATCGATAAAATGGTGGAGAAATTAGAAGAGTTTGACGATGTGCAAACCGTCTACACGAACATGAAACCGGAAGAAGCTTCTTAATTAAGGAGCTTCTTCTTTATTATTGTTAGCGAAGTCTCATATCTTACTGCGCATAATCCTTAGGCATAAGTGTTGTTTGGAAAACGATATTGCCAGTCTTTTTTGAGCGATATTTATAGGCGAAAAGAATCTCCTTTTCTATACAATATTTCCACTTTGGATCGTCTTGTAATTCTTTTAGAAGCGCTTGCTGCAAGGTCGATTGCTGCTTTTGCATGATCTCCTGTGCTTGTGGCGTATCTAAGCTCCCACTTAGCGTAAACCATCGTGTGAAAGTGCGTGTAGAAATGTCGTAAGTCGTGCTGTCCAACACGGTTTCCTCTTGCACTTGTTGCGGGCAATGTTGTGCTGAATACTCTTTTGCTTCACGTTGTAAACGTTTATCGAAGTTTTCTTGACAGCTTACAAAGGCCAATAATAGTAATAAGGGGCATAACTTCATCATAATGGGCGAAGATAGTGATAAATTTCTGCGCAATGAACCATTCCTCACATAAATAAACTTTATCTTTACCCGCTATGCGAATCCTTCTGATCGGCGATTATAGTAATGTGCACGCAACTCTTCTAAAAGGTCTGCGCGAGTTTGGGCATGACGTAGTCCTTGCTTCTGATGGCGATGGCTGGAAGAACTATCCGCGCGATGTCGACTTGAAGCGCCCATCTTTAGGAAAGTTTTCCTCCCTTCTTTATTACGGAAAATTGTGGCGTACGTTTCGCAAATTTCGCAACTACGATGTCGTTCAAATTATCAACCCCGTCTTTTTGCCCTTGAAAGCTGAGCGCATTTATCCCTTTTATCGCTATTTGCGGCGCCATAATAAGAAGGTCTTCATGGGGGCTTTTGGTATGGACCATTATTATGTGAAAACCGGATTAGATGGCCATACTTTTCGGTATAGTGACTTCAATTTTGGTCCACAATTGCGCCAAAATCCGGATAATACGGCTTGGGTTCGGGATTGGTTGGTCGGCGAAAAAGGCCGATTAAACCAATATGTAGCAGCCGATTGCGATGGAATTATTGCTGGTTTATACGAATATTACGTGTCTTATGCGGCAACTTATGCCGACAAAGTAAAATTTATCCCTTTCCCCATTCAGCTTTCTGAAAAGAAAGCTATCGATATCCACGATAAAGTGCGCTTTTTCATCGGCATACAGAAAGAGCGTTCAGCCTATAAAGGCACGGATATAATGCTTGAAGCCTTGTCGCGTTTGGCTAATGACTATCCGGAACTTGTCGAAGTCGTAAAAGTAGAATCCGTGCCCTTTAAGCAGTACGTGAAGCTCTTAAGTGGCAGCGATGTCTTGCTGGATCAGCTTTATAGTTACACGCCTGCGATGAATGCATTGGCGGCTATGGCGCAAGGGATAGCGATTGTTGGGGGAGGAGAGCCCGAAAACTATGAAATATTAGGCGACAAAGACCTCTTTCCGATTGTAAACGTACTGCCCAACGAGGCTGATGTTTATGAGAAGTTAAAAGCTTTGATACAAGATAAGTCATCTTTGATACAGCGCAGAAAGGATAGTTATACCTATATAGAGCGTTACCATGATTATCGCAAAGTAGCAGCAGCTTATTTGGACTTTTGGAGTCGGTGAGAATAAGAATTTGCAAGCTACTGTCTTGATTGAGTTTTGCTATGACACTCAAATGCGCCGTCTTTCTTTGTTAAATGCTAAAGACCGGTCGTACGCATTTGACGCATCCCCCATAAATTGTTTGGTAAATTGATCTATGCTTAAGCAAGCATCAGTAAAACTTACTACTAAACCCTAATTTTTCCGACGCTTAGTCTGCCTTTTGCAGACGAACTCCTTTTTTGCAATGTACTATCGTGAGCGTACAGCTCTTTTCTCACGATGATACAAACGTACGCTCGTGATGGTACGACTTTGTTAACGTGATAAAAAGTTGAAAAGATGAGGAACCCTTGCGCGAAAAAGAGCTATTCGGTGTTAAAAATCAGATGAATAGCTGGATGCTTTGGGGCTTTCGCACTAGTTGCCTAAGCTGCCTGCTAATCTTTTTGCTTTAAGAAACTCAGATTTGGGGCTTGATACAAGTTAGACTTGATCACCTTTCCGTCAGGTCTGCGCACAGGCTTTCCTGCTGCATCGAGTTTGCTCATATTGCTTTGATGTACAGCATCAAAAATTTGTTCAAATTTATCCTGTAAGCCATGTGCTATGACCGTGCCCAAGGCTGTGTAGATAATATCGGCTAACTCTTTGGCCACAGCTTGCAGGCGTTCATCGTCAGATAGGCCTTCTCGCTCATATTCCTCTGAGTATTCGCTTACTTCCTCTTGCATGATATGCTTGCGTAGGAGGTAGGCATCGTGGGGTAGGTCGACTGTGGGTTTAGTATTGCTGTAAACGTCAAACTTTTGGTGAAATTCTAAGACTTCTTGGAGTTGCTTCTGCATAATTGTTGAGTTGTTGTACCTTTAATGGCGATTCTTTTGAGAGAGTGGTGAGGAGATGTGAGCTTAAGAGAGATTCGTGTATGCGCGTTGAGAAATAGGCGTAGGCAGGGCAAATAAAGAAAGGCGACACGAGGAACAGCTTGTCGTCTCGTATCGCCCTATTTGATGTGTTGCTTTTCATTGCGAATCGTCGCGGTTGATAAAAGCTGTAATGTTGAGTCCTTCTAACTTCTCAGGCTTAAGGACGCAGTTGCCAGCCTGCGGCTTTCGCAATTAGGCGGGGAATTTCTGTATTGTCTATTTGTCCTTGGAAAGCTTCAGCCCCTACGCCGATGGCATAAGCGCCTACGAAACCATTAGAATGGCCGCCGCTTTGCCAACCAACCAGAGAAACCTCATCCATTGTCAGCCCGGCTGTATAGGTGATAGGATCCTTTTTGCTATACATGTCCTCTTTGCCTGCTGCTACGCCGGTCATAAGCTCCTCGTATGCCTTCTTAAGACGTGCTGTTTGCTGCTCTGTCAATTCTATTTTATCCCAAAAGCCGAAGTTAGTTTGCAAATCTGCTTTGACAACGTCCCAGGTGAAGTTTTCTTTCAATGATTCGTGTAGTGCTTTCAAGTGGCGTGTGTATTCGGCCAAACTTGTTTTCTGATAGGCTAAGCGATCGAGGTGCAATTCATACGGGCCACGTCCAAGAGATAGTCCGCCTGTTTCGTGATCTGCAGAAATAACGATTAGCGTGGAGTCGGGGTGTTGCTTATAAAATTCGTAAGCAATTTGCACGCATTTGTCCATATCAATTAACTCGTTGACGTATGACGCTGCGTCGTTGCCGTGGCAGGCCCAATCAATCATACCGCCCTCAACCATAAAGAAGAAACCATCTTTTTTTTGCTTCGTGAGAAAGCTAATGCCGGCTTGGGTGATCTGCTCTAATGAAAGATTGCCTGGTTTGCGATCGAGTTTGTAAGGAATAGAATAACGAAAGGCTTTACTATCGGTTTCCGGTTGGAATAAAATCATCTTCTTTGCCTTGGCGGCTTTCTGCGTAAAGTCAGCATAGCCCCGAGCGATCGTGTAGCCGTTATTCTTAGCTTGTTGATATAGATCCGGTTCTGAATTTTTCTTCTCTTTGTTTGCCGGCGAATGGAAGTCAGAGCCGCCAAAAAAGTCAAAGTTGGACGTTGTCAGTTGCTTGCCTATTTCATAATACATTTTTCGATGTTCAGCGTGGGCATAAAAAACGGCCGGTGTGGCGTGGTCTACTGTCACCGAGGTAGAGATGCCTACGGCGGCGCCACCGCGTTGAGCAGCTTCCGCAACGCTGTAAACCGGCGTCTGGAGGTCTTTTAACACACTAATAGCGCCGTTTTTCGTTTTATGACCGGTTGCTAAAGCTGTGCCGCCGGCTGCAGAGTCGGTCACACCGTTGGTGGCGGAGTAAGTCGTGACGAATGCGGCATAAGGAAATTGCGTAAAGCACAAAGACTTAACTCCTATACGGCCTTCTAGAGCTGCCAAGTAAGTTTCTGCACCATCGACTTGATTAACACCCATTCCATCGCCGATGAAATAAAAGACGTATTTTGCCCGAGGCTGTGCAAAAGCTGCACAAGTCAGTGTGAGGGAAAGAATTAGTAAGTAAAACTTTTTCATATTATTGAATCGTGATGTCCTCAATGCGATATGCTTTCTCAACATTGTTGAGTTTTTGGAGATTAGTAATAATGCGCTTGAGGTCTTGTGTGTCGTTGACTAAGAATTCTAGTTTACCTTCGAAAATGCCATCATTGGTGTCAAGCGTAATACGCTTTAAAATGTAGCTTTTCTCACTGCTTAGCGTGTCGGCTATCGTATGTAATACGCCCTGACTATCTACGCCACGAATGTAAACAGCTGCCGGAAATTGTTGGGCTTTGTGTGTATCCCATTTTGTCGCGACAATATTATTGCCAAAGCGCGTTTTGAGCTTAGTAGCAACGGGGCAGTTGCGTAAGTGAATTTCTAAGGTCTTTTGTGGTGTGATATATCCTAAGACGTCATCGCCGGGAATAGGGTGGCAACAAGTAGCCATCGTACTCTTAGAAAGAATTTCATCAGTGATGGTTAGAATCTTTTTGTGGTTTATACCTTCCAAGAAATTGCTATCTTTAAGGACGGGGGCTTGAGGCGCTTTCTTGCTCATAAAAGGTACATATCTGCGCCAACCAGATGTGCCGGTCTTACCATATAGAGTGTTGAGATCTCTATCGCTTAAGGTAAGTTTTTCATTTCCTATAGCATAGAGGAACTCATCCTTGT
>JABZGO010000144.1 GCA_015259305.1 Alloprevotella tannerae
CGTCCAAGGTGCGGTCTACATAAGCCAACTCGCCTTTGGAGAACGTCCACAAAGTATCGCCTACGGTCATCGTCGTCGGCACAAAATTTGTCCGAATCAGGCGCCCGCGCGGCGTGTGATTGAATGTGGAGACCAATTTCATTTCTCCCTTAAACTCATGTTCATCTGCGCCGGCCCAAGCTAAGTGTGTATGGAGTTTTCCGCTATCAGTTTTCGTTTCCAGCGCCACTCTCATTTGCGTATTTCCGATATCTTTTGCCGCCTGAAGCAAGCCTGTATAGCGCGTTCCTTCTCCTTGCAGATAAAAGCGTAAATCGGACAGAGAAAAGTTGTTGTAAGACAGACTTGGTGCACTGATAATGACGGATGAGCGCTCACTATTGCTTAGTTTGCCTTCTATTTTAATACCATGTTCAGCATGCAGGGGGAAGTGAAGAAACCTATTGAATACATCCGTCTTTTTTACTTCTCCTTTAAAGGCCAATGTCGTTCGCGGAGACGCAATCGGTTTTGAGAAGAAGCCGGGTAAACTTCGGCCTAATAAAGAAAAGAGCAATTGCTTAATCGTAGCGGGCGCTATGGGCCCTTCTACCAGCAAGTCGGCAAAGTCACTTTTTAAGTCTAAGCGATTATATCGTTTGGAGAGTTCTAATTGATTTAAGCGATAAGGGCTGTCAGTGCCGGAGAGCGTGAAGTCATTTACCTTGATATGGCCCGTAAGTTGCTTCAAGTCATCTACCGCCATCTTGACGTGGCCGGAGAATGAGGAAGAACCAAAATAGCGGGTCAAGTTCAATCTTCCCGGGTTCAATTGTCTCACGTCAGCTTCCACGCGTATTGCTTCCAAGTTTGTCCCACGTAAGCGAGCCTGCACCGTTCCGTTTAAGTCGGCCGCAGGGTCTTTCGCCGTAAGCTGAAGTTGCAAATCGTCGTTTCGCTTATTGATCGTTGCTTGCAGACTGTTGTAGAAATGCCCACGATATTGCCCGCTTTCAAGCGCGAGTTTTAAGTCGGCCTTACTACCATCACGCGCTACGCTACCCGATAAGGTTGCATAGAGCTGATCCGGTAAATCCTGATTCTGCGCTATGAGCGTTGGCCGTAACGCTTTCACGTGCAAGCTGCCTTCATAGTGTCCATTAAAAGCCAGACGGCCTTCTACGCTTCCTACGGCCGTCTTCAGTGTACCTGCAACGCGATTTACTCCGCCTTCCTCCCAATGCAGTCGACCGGCATAGTCTACATAGCCTAGTGCCTTTAGGTAGGTAGGTAGGGGGCTGCGCAAAAAATGTAGAAAGGCTTGTTTGATAAGCCCCTCACGAAGATTCAGCGTCTTGATGTTAGCATCCGCACTCACGATGCGCCCATTTCTGCGACTGAGTTTGCCGCTCAGCGCCAGCAGCAAGTTGTTATGCTCTTCGTGGACATACCAGTTTTCGAGCACAATTTCTTTGGTATTGACGGCAAACAGTCCGCGCGCCGTCAGTGTGTGTGTAAAGCCTCGCAAGCGAGGTACAAGAAAACCGAAGTCGGTCGTAGTGAACCGGGCGTTATCAATACGGCCGGCCAAATACAGGGTTTTGAAAAAGTCGTCCGGTTTATAAAAAGCCAGCAGGCGCGGAAAACCAATATTTGTACCCGGCAACTGTAAGTCAAAGTCTTGTATATCAGCGCGCGTCTTGTTCGCAGCCAAGCGCAAGCTCAGGCGGCGCAAGTCTAAACCGCTCTGCTCGCGCAGAGAAAGCTCACGCACACGTATGTTGATGCTATCTGGCGTCAGATGCTTCAAGCTAACGTTAGCATTGATGTCGGAAACAACTAAGTGGTTCAAATTCAATTTTTCCGGACTTCGGGGAGCATATAAGGCGTGATAGCTTGCTTTGCAGCGCCTCAAGATCAGCGAGTTGATGCGCAAGTCAAGATTAGAGGGCGATTGATCTTTGGAGCGGAAAGCATCGAGCAAAAATTGAAAGTTGGGCGCTTTATCCGGACTTTCTTTGTAGAGGTTTACTTGTGCATCGAGCAGCGAAACCGTTCGCAGCGAAACACGCCCTTGAAATAAGGAGCGAAATTCAATCTTAGCCGACATAAGATCAGCACGCAGCAATTCTTTTCCCTGCTGATCGGCTAAGTAGACATCAGTTAGGATCAAACGATTAAACAGGCCCAACCGAACACCACCAATTTTGACCTGCGTATGCAGACGGTCTGAAAGTTGCTGAGAAACAAGCCGGCTCACCCAGCGATCAGCCGGAGAAAAGTTGAAGATAATCAATAGCAAAAGGTAGAGAGACAATAATCCCCCTACGACCCATCGCGTTATTTTTCCCAACTTCTTAATATGCCTACTTCTATAGTAGTCGCAAAGTTACGATAAAAAGATGGAAAATAAGGCCATCTCACATTTCATAACTATCTGTCAACGTAGCAGACAAGAAGGATGTAAACAAAATTAACGACAGCCCTAAATGTGGCGTTTTCGTAAAGACTTTTTCCCTTTTTCCTTTGATGGATTTTTAAGAAGCACACCATTATTTAGCTTGCGCTTGTGAGCGCAAACCTTTTTCATCGTGAGCGCAAACCTTTTTTCTCGTGAGCGTAAGCTCTTTTTCTCGTGAGCGCAAACGGGCTATTTCAATTTTGCGCGCCATTTTCGTGGGCAAAATCGTTCTTAATCAGGATTCTGTGTTTCTGCAGTAGGAGCTGCTAAGTTTTCCTTCGCCTTGTCTAAATATCGTAGCGCTACCGGATCGTCTGTCTTTAGTTGCTGCAAGAGTCGCTGCCAAATTGTAGCGGCCTCTTTGTAGATTTGGTTTCTTCCCAAAAGGAACGTATAGCGCACCAAATGGTCTTGATCCGTCGGATCTTCTAACCCTCGCTGGATGATCGTGAGGGCTACGGACGTTTGCTTTTGAGCTAAGGCTGCTTCAGCTATTTGTAGGCGTACGTCTTGCACGTCTATGTTGGCTGAATTTGCACTCATCATTGTCTCTAAGGCCTCTTCGTAGCGCTCGGCATAGAGGAGAACCGAGCTCAGATGGGTCACAATGCGCAGATGATCCACGCTGTCTTGCGGGCAACGCAAGGCTGCTTCTCTGAAAAGGCGAATGGAGGTGTCGTAAAGATGTAGTCCGCCCATTTGTTCAGCCAAGAGGAGGTATACTAAGTAGTCGTCCGGATTGCTATCCAGAAAGTCTTGAACCAGGGTTGAGGCCTCGGCACTTTTACGTAGTCCGATGAGCGATAGTATCTTAATACGCGTGGCGCGACTATTGTCGGCGTTGATCGTAAGGGCGTAGTCACAACTGTCAACTGCTTCTTCAAACTTCTCTGCCTTGTATTGCACTTCTGCCAATTGTATCCAAGAGATGTCGTCGTATGGATCTAAGTCGATCATTTTATTGATGGCGTCGATTGCTGCATCGAAGGATCTCAGATTGCAATAAGCCTCTCCTTGGAGTTCGTAAAGATGTTTTTGGTCTCGATAGCCATCCGGCAGCGCTTTAAGGCGACGCAAGGCGCGATCATAAAGCCCATAATCGAGTAGAAGTTCGATATAGTCAACGTGAAATTCGACACCAAACTCGTCGCCTTTGAGCTTGTAAGTCTCCGTGAAGATTTTCTCCGCTGAATTAGCATCCAGCTTGCAGAGCATCTTTTCGATATAAAAAAGAGCCACTTCCTTCTCGTTGGGTTCGGAGAGTTGGTGGATGATTTCCTCTGCCTCTTGCCAGCGCAGCCTGTCTTTCAGACGATAAGCCTTGGTCAAGAGCAGATCGTCATTGTCGGGGTGGAGTCGAAGTGCAATTCGCAAGCACTCATCTGCTTCTTCGAGTTTGCCTTGCTTGATATAATATTCCAGAATATCAATTAAGGATTCGGCTTCCATATAGAAAGGCTCTCCGGATGCAATCAGGCGTTCGTATTCTTCGATGAGTGCTTGCAGAGATTGGTCTGGATTGGGCATGATTATAGAATGAAGTGGGAGAGGGGTAAAATAAAGTGGAAAGAGAGCCAAATGATATAGCTCCCTTCCCACGCTCATTTGTCTGTATTTAGTTCTTTTTGCCCCAGCTGTCTTTAAGTCCTACGGTCTTATTGAAGATCAGATGGTCGGGCGTAGAGTCTTTGTCGTATGTAAAGTAGCCGATGCGCTGGAATTGCAGGTACTTGTTGGCCGTTTGCTCAGCCGCATAGCGCTCTACATAGCAATTGGTGAATACTTTTTTAGAGTCCGGATTAACGAGTTCGTGGAAGTCTCGCTCGTCCTCAGACGGGTTTTCTACGGAGAAGAGACGGTCGTATTCGCGCACTTCAGCCGGTAGGCAGTGGGCGGCACTCAGCCAATGGAGTGTGCCTTTTACTTTTCGGTTTGCGCCTTCCATTCCGCTGTGACTCTCAGGATCGTATTCGCAATATACTTCCACGACGTTGCCGGCGTCGTCTTTCTTGCAACCGGTGCAACGCACGATGTAGGCATTCTTTAAGCGAACTTCTTTGCCGGGCACCATGCGGAAAAATTTCTTGGGGGCATCTTCCATAAAGTCCTCACGCTCCATCCAAAGTTCACGGCTAAAGGTGATCGTGTGCGTGCCTTCTGCCTCGTTTTCGGGATTGTTGACAGCGATCATCTCTTCTTCCTTACCCTCAGGATAGTTGGTGACGATGAGTTTTACGGGGTGGAGCACAGCACTCAAGCGCAGGGCTCGCGTATTGAGATCTTCGCGGGCGGCAGCTTCAAGCATTGCAAAGTCGTTGAGCGCGTCAAACTTCGTATAGCCAATCATATCGATAAACTTACGCACAGCTTGTGGCGAATAGCCACGCCGGCGAAGTCCGCAAACGGTCGGCATACGCGGATCATCCCAACCATCGACGATGTGTTCTTGCACTAAAGCCAGAAGTTTGCGCTTACTCATCATTGTATAAGTGAGGTTGAGCCGATTAAACTCGTATTGGCGCGGCCGATGATCGTTCAGGTCTTTTCCTTCTTTGAGTTCGTCGATAAAATAGTCGTATAAAGGGCGATGGGGAACAAACTCAAGCGTGCAGATAGAGTGGGTGACGCCTTCAAAGTAGTCACTCTGTCCGTGCGCAAAGTCGTACATTGGATAAGCTTTCCATTGATCGCCCGTGCGATGATGGTGCTTATTGATCACACGATAGATGACCGGATCGCGGAAGTGCATATTAGGATTTGCCATGTCGAT
>JABZGO010000145.1 GCA_015259305.1 Alloprevotella tannerae
CATCACTTCTGCCGTATCAAGATTCTTATGCAGGTAGTTGTCGACCTGTTCTTTGATGAAATCGCCCACAAACTTATTTACGCTTACGCCGCTCAGCGGGAAGGGGTGGCCGTCTTTGTCCTTGGTCGGCGCCATCATCAGCGAGCCGAGCTTGATCTTCGTCTGACTTTCAAACATAGGCTCAATGACGCGCACGGCAATGGCAGCAACGAGTCCGTTTCTGACGTCTTGCACGTCGAAATTCTTGCCGAAATGCTCTTTGATCGTGCGGGCGATGTGCTCCTTAAAGGCACTTTGATGCGTGCCGCCTAAGGTCGTATGCTGCCCGTTGACGAAAGAATAATACTCTTCGCCATATTGCGAAGTATGCGTAAAGGCTATATCTATATTGTCGCCCCTCAGATGGATAATCGGATAGAGTCCGGGCGCCGTCATATTATCATTGAGCAGATCTTCCAACCCGTTCCTGCTGATAATGCGTCGACCGTTGAGGAAGATTGCCAAGCCGGTGTTGAGGTAGGTATAGTTGCGCAGCATCGTGTCGACCGTCTCATCTTCAAAGTGGAAGTGGAGGAAGAGTTCGGGGTCGGGCTCGAAGTAGACGTAAGTGCCATCTTCTTCGTGCGTGTCTTCGTAATGATCTTCTTGCAAACGCCCGCGTTCAAACGTTGCTTCGTGCATCCGGCCTTCGCGGTAACTGCGCACGACAAACTTCAAGCTCAATGCATTGACGGCTTTCAGGCCGACGCCGTTAAGACCCACGCTGGCCGTGAAGACCGAAGTATCGTATTTCGCCCCGGTGTTCAACTTCGAGACGGCATCAACCAATGAGCCCAAAGGGATGCCGCGGCCATAGTCGCGAATGGTGGCTGAGCGCTCATTGTCGATGCTTACTTCAATACGCTTGCCGAAGCCTTCATTAAACTCGTCGATACTATTATCGATCGATTCTTTGAGCAAGACGTAAATGCCATCTTCTGCGTGCGAGCCATCGCCTAAGCGCCCGATGTACATACCGGGCCGCGTGCGGATATGTTCCGTATCATCGAGGTGGCGTATCTTGCTTTCGTCATACGTCCCCCGCTTATGCATCGTTTGCTTGAGTTCTTCTGCCATATTTATGAAGGCCTACTTGTCGGCAATGTTCATTTTGAAGCAGCGGCGACGCTTATGAATTTCGTGATCAAAGTATTGCCACTGGTTTTGTACCTTCTCGTTCAATTCGAGTTCAGGATTGCTCTCCGCATATTTGAAGCCCATCTTTTGATAAATGGGGATAAGATCCGTAAAGAGCAAAGCGTTGACGCCTTTCCCCTGATAGTCCGGCCGCACAGCGATGAGCAGCAAGTCGAGAATCTCGTTGTGCTTCCATTTCAAGGCGCGCAAAAGGTGATACCAGCCGAAGGGGAACAATTTGCCGTGCGCCTTTTGTAATGCGCGGGCAATAGAGGGCATAGAGATGCCGACAGCCACGAGTTCTTTGGCTTCATTCTCTACAAGCGTCACCATGCGGAAATCGAGCAGCGGGATATACATCTTAACATATTGATCAATCTGCCGCTCCGTCATCTGCGAGAAGTTGAACAGCGGCGCGTAGGCATCGTTGATCAATTGGAAGATGCGCTGCGCCGTATTGTTAGCGTAAGCATCCTTGCCGGAGCGCAACTTGCGTACGTGCAAATGATATTTCTCTTTGACGATATTCGCAATGCGCATATGCTTCTCAGGCACTTCATCGGGAACAAACAGTTTGCGCTCCACCCAGTCGGCGCTTTTCTCCATCCCTAAAGCCTCGATATGCTCCGGATAATAAGGATAGTTGTAGATAGTTGCCATCGTCGAGAGTTGGTCAAAGCCTTCGATCAGCATTCCCTCTGCGTCCATATCCGAAAAGCCCAACGGGCCTTCGATCAGCGTCATACCGCGCTCACGCCCCCAGGCAATTACGGCATCGATCAAGGCGCGACTCACGTCTTTGTCATCGACAAAGTCTATCCAACCGAAGCGCGCCGTCTTCGCCTTCCAAGTATCGTTGGCGCGATGATTGATGATAGCCGCCACGCGCCCTACGAGTTGACCCTCTTTGTAAGCTAAAAAATAGTCGGCTTCGCAAAATTCAAAGGCCGCATTCTTCTTAGGCGAAAAGGTCTTCAGCATATCCTCGAAGAGGTCGGGGACGGAATAAGGATTGTCTTTATATAGTTCGTAATTAAAGCGGATAAATTGCTTTAATTCTTTTTCTGTCGTAACTTTCTTGATCCGGATAGACATCAGCATGTTATTTATCCTGCAAATGTACTGCGAAAACTGCAAAAGGCAAAATATAAAGAATAATTTCCCCCTACCCTCTGCCATCACTTTTACTTAAAATAATAGCATAAATAGTGGCGAATTGTATTTAATCATCCTATATTTGCCAAAAGAACAATTAAAACAAGCAACGATTTACATCCTTCCATATGAAGCATCAAAGTTCGCGCATACAATGATGGCCAACAGCATAAACGCACATAAGGGCGAAGCGGATAATGAAGATGGGTAGAATCAAAGAATCATCGAAGACTAAAGCATCGCACAATAGAAAGACGCACGATCAGAAAGGAATTAGGACGCGCCTTTTTTCACAGAACTATAAGCAGACAACCTGCTAGGCGCGGGCAGGTTGTCTTTGAATAAGTTGACATTGTCCTAACGATCGGAGCGTCTTTACTAAAAAGAGTGATACAGGCGAGGAAATTCTTGCCTGTATCACTCCTATTACACAAAAACTTTGAAACAGCTCTTTATTTTGCTTTTTCGCCCTTGATTAAGCGCTGCTCAGTGCGGGTTACGCGTACGACGATAGGACGATTATCGCGCATAGCCTTCACTTTGTAAGCAATCGGCGTGCAATAGTCCAAGAATTCAGCTGCCGAAGGAATACGCAAGAAGTCCCAAAGCGTTTGATAACGAGAAATGCTAACGTAATTACTTTTGGGGCCTTGGTTGATAGCTACCGATATCTCGCCGGACTGCAACATCTTGTCGAGCTTTTCCTTTTCTTGATCGAATAAGCCGTGCGACTTAGGATCCATACGCGTCTGGAGCGCCTTACGGAAGAGCTCTTCAAACTCCTTTCCGCGCATTTCTGTGCGCACAACGAGATTGATTTCTCGCCCGTAGTCTACATCGCTCACGTAAATAGGCTCGTAAGTTCCTACGTCGGTCAGCTCGCCCCAATCTGCCGGACGAACAGCCGGAAGTGACACGCTGAAGAACTTTTGACGCACTTTGAGAGCTACATAATGCGGACCCTTTGCACGATACTCTTTTTCATACAATCCGAAGGCGCGCTCCAACCAGTTATCCAAAGCAGCATTCAAACGGAAGTTGTGGAAGATTTTATTGCAACTCTCAGCCGTAGTCATATCTACTGCTGAGATGTCGATATAATCCCACGCTTTCTTTTGACTGTAAACGTCTTGATACGCAGCAGGCAACGTCTGTTTGATGCAAGCTGTCACCTCTTCCTTAAACGGAAGCGACTGCAGATTAAAAGATTTATCTGCAGAAACCTGCAAAGTCAGCGGACGCTTTACCGGCTTAACCGGCGCAAACGACTTCAGCTCGCCTTGCATAAAGAACTCACCATAAAGCAGCACACCCGGGAAGATGGAATTAGCCGTTTCGCGCTCTACTGTTGAAATGGGATCAAGCGTTTCCTGCACAGTATAGACTTCGAGCAACTGATTGTAGCCATCAACAATTTGATCTGTAGGGATCGTTTCCAAGACCTTGCTTTTCTCTTGCGGGAAATTCACCTGTTTGAGATCCTTATACGGTCCTGACGGAGAATCGCTGCTACAAGCCGCTAAAAGCGGAAAGAGCAAGGTAAGGCTGCAATAGCCTGCCACTTTGTTTATTAACTTCTTCATCATTTAAAAATTTAATCGGATTCAGTGTAAGTTGTCTTTATTTCTATTTTACGTTCATCTATTGCAGAACGAAGCGTATAGCCGATAGGCGCTGCTGATCGAACTAAGTTTGACGCAATCGGCTTCTTGAGGAAATGAATAAAGTCGTAATGTCAATAGTAACAGGACTAAACGTTGAATTAAAAAACTTCTTCATTATGCTATATAAAATACATCAACAATCTTCTATCATTACAAGCCATACAACAAAACAATATTTGGGCGCGAAAATACAAGAAAGTCTTTGCGCCTCAAAAAACATTTTTACAGAGATAGACAATTGGGAAAGACTTATCATAAACACAAACGCTTCTAAACATACAAAGAATTATAAATATAATTGCCGTGTTTTAATGCAATTTCTCTATATAAATGTATTTGTATAAAATGTGGCAGGAGATAAACACCACATCACAACTGATATTTTCTCTATCCGACAAGCAATATACTTAAGTTTCTTTAGGCGTATTTAATCTTTCAGGCAATCATCTTGTAAGCCGTTTAGAAAAAGTGCTACCTTTCCGAAGAGCTACAAAGACCACAGAATATTCAGTGTCCAAAGCGATCAATTATCGCAAAGATGTGATGACATTTTTAGATAGAGAAGAAAAGCATTGGTTTATTACAAACTCCTTCTTGTCAACTGTCCGATAAATAAGTCATCAGCATCAAGTAGTTAAAGTACTTGCACGCAAACAATTCCAAACGATATGTGTTAAAAGGAAGCACCTCTATATAGGCTTAATAACTTCACTTCACCACAACAAGCCCTTAGCTTGGACCGCTAACGCTTTCCGCCGGCGAACATTAACTTGTTTTTAAAGACCAACCCTAGGGGGTTGTCAATTAACCTATACCTCGAGACAGCGTTGACGTTGCACGTCAACACTGCCCTACCAAAAGACTAACCCCGATGGGGTTATTTGTGGACGGAAGTGAGCGATAGTTGGGCGATTTTAGGCGTGCAAATGTTAGCCTTATATTTATATTATGCCAAAGGTAACACAAAATTAAACCGACAAAACGACACCCTCAAAAACAACCCCTTAGGGTTGGTCGTTTACTCTTTCT
>JABZGO010000146.1 GCA_015259305.1 Alloprevotella tannerae
AACCCTTTGGGGCGGACAAGAGATTATCCGCTTGAAACAAATCAAGACGGACGCAGAGAACGTGGGAGAAAGTTGGGAGCTTTCCGGCGTGGCCGGCGCGGCGACGCACGTGAGCGAAGGCAAAGACAAGGGCTTGACGATCTGCGACCTCATTGATCGCTATGGCGCTGAACTCGTAGGGCAAAAGAACTTTTCGCGCTTCGGAAATAAGTTTCCGCTACTCGTTAAGTTTATTTCAGCCGCCCAAGATTTGAGTATTCAGGTGCATCCCAATGACGAAATCGCCCATAAAATGGGGCATCCGTATGGTAAATCTGAAATGTGGTTTATCGTAGGAGCACCGGAGGAGACTCAATTATATATGGGGTTCGACCATCCGTTGACGCCCGAACTTTATGAAAAGGCGCTACTCGAGGGAAACTTCTTGGACTTACTCCATACGCAGCCGTCGGCAGCCGGCGATTGTTTCTTCATTCCGGCAGGTAGGATTCACAGCATCGGTGCCGGCAACTTACTGATCGAAATTCAGCAGGCGAGCGATGATACCTTTCGCGTCTATGATTTTGATCGCATCGGGAAGGATGGGAAAAAGCGGGAGTTGCACACAGAACAAGCCAAGATGGCCTTGAACTTCAACGATTGTCGCCCGGATTCTGTGGCTTATGATCAAGCGTGGAACAAAAGAGTTCCTTTGGTGCGTTGTAGTGCTTTCTCTACACGCTTGGGGCGTTTGAATCAGCCCTTTCACGCCGGCTATTCGGATCTGGATAGTTTTGTGGTGCTCGTGGCTTACGAGGGAGCGGCCGTTTGCACTGACAATTTTGGAAATCGCTTTACGCTACAAGCAGGTGCGAGTGTGTTGTTGCCGGCAACGACGCAGTATTTGGAGATCGAACCTAAAGCATCTTTTGCCTTTATGGAGGCTTTTGTGGAATAAGATCCCACATTTCGCGTAGGAGACATTATATAATAAGAGGTGATTATCGCTCGGTGCAGGAAAGACCGGCAATAATCACCTCTTATTTTGTGTGACGATGGTTAGTCGCGCGCGGCGATCGTATAGAATTGTGCAGGACCTTCTTCGAGGAAGATCAACTGCAAACCCTCAGGTTGCCAAAGTGCGTTAATCTCAGCCACCCATTGTATGGCGCCGGCGCCGGGCGTGAGTTGCTTGGAAGAGATGCGAAGACCGCGCCGCTTCACGGCTTTCTGCTCATTGATGCGCCAACAGAAGGCTTCCACGCCGGCGTGCTTGTCGACGAATGCCAAATAGTCGGCATCTTCCAGCAAATATTGCAGACATTGGATAAATGCTTCCTGATCGGATGCATTCGCCATATCTTCTGCTAGCGAAATATAGTCGTTTCGGAAAGCGGTCGACTTCATCTGAAGTGCTTTCTCGCTAATAAAAGTCTTGGGCGATTGGGCGCAAGCGTTGACTTCGTCCATTACGGCTTTGTCATCTTGCGTTTGTATTTTTGCGAAGTTGATCCAATCCGCATTTGATTCAAATTTCATAGTCTTGTACTTTATATATAATGAATGATTCTCGTTTACCGCCGCGTTGATTTGAGCGCTTGGCGGTTTAGACTTGCTTAGCGGTAGGACTCGAGCCGGCATTGGCCAACTTAATTTGCTTCAAGTCTTTTTCTTCTCCTACCAACCAGATGGTGTCGCCTTTTACAATGCGCCGATTGGCCACGGCAATGTTGATAGCGTTTCTCTCTTCCTCTTCGTCCTCAAAGCCAACGACCATACAGTTGTAATCTTCTCTGATGCCGCTTTCAAAAATTGTCTTTTCGCAGAAGGGAGATTTGCTGCCGATCGTAATATGCTTGATGTCGAGGCGGTGATCGAGGACCCGCATATTGCCGGTTACAATCTCCGCTTGCATACGTTTGGCTAAGGCTTTCAAACTGCTGTCGTCGCCAATGACTTCTATGGTATCTTGCGGGAAAAGCATCGTGTTGCCGTCCGGAATATTAACCCTATTGCCGCCGCGCACAATCGCGGCGATCATAACGCCGTCCGTTTGTCCAAAGTTAAGTTGAGCTAAAGTCAGGCCTCCCCAAGCCGAGTTGTTGGGTAATACGAGTTGCGACAAGTGTAAATCGTGCCTATCGAGTGTTCTTGCGTAGCCCGGGCGCAGCGCCGCGGCTTTCCACTCCCGTTGGCGAAGATTGTGCGTGAAAGTTCGCTCCAAGCGGATGCTGACATACTTCACGCGCTTTGAAAACTGGTTTTTAAAGCCAAAGATTTGATCTGTCGTGATCAACGCTACGAGCAAGGCCGCCGCCAATAAGTGCCAGTACCACCTAAACGGCGATAGATAGTTTAGGATATAATACGTCGCTAGCGTAGAAATACAAAAGCGAAGAGCCATACTCAAATAGAAAAAAAACAGACTGCGCTTTGCGCCATTCAGACGCCATTGCTTGACCTCTTGTGCGTGGATTTTTTTCATCACAATCGGACGTAAAAAGACGGAAACTCCAAAGAACGTGAGCAAACCTCCGACCACATTACCTCCCCAATGCGTCAGCAGACCTCGCAGAAAAGGCAGAATTACCGTAAAGGAAATACCGATCGCCGAAAAGGTTAGGACGAGATAAGTCACAACAATAACGAGCTGGCCCGTAAACATCACACGCCAGCCTGAAGTTGGCGCCTCTTTGCCTGCTGTTGAGCGATCCGCAAGACGGCGCGTCACCTTTCGAGGCAGCAGTTTTTCCAAGCGTTGGTAAGCCGGCACACTCAGCTTGATCATATACGGCGTAAGGAAAGTCGTAATGATTGAAGCCGCCACCACAACCGGATAAAGGAAGTCGCTCGTCACGCCGAGCGTAATGCCGAGCGAAGCGAGGATAAACGAAAACTCGCCGATTTGAGCCATACTAAAGCCGCATTGCATCGCCGTCTTGAGTGGCAAGCCCGAAAGTAAGTAGCCGATTGTTCCAAAAAACATTTGTCCGAGCAAGATTGCCGCTACAATAACTACGATTGGCGCCCAATGTTCTAGTAATATTGCGGGGTCAACGAGCATACCTACACTGACAAAGAATATAGCGCCAAATAAGTCCTTCAAGGAAGAAATTACCTTCTCAATAGCTTCAGCTTCGACCGTCTCGGCCAAGATGCTGCCAATCAAGAACGCGCCCAAGGCACTACTATAACCGGCTTTTTCGGCCAGAAATACCATCAAGAAGCATAGGCCTACGCTGAAGACCAACAGCGTTTCCGCGTTTAGCCATTTCTTGAAGGTTCGAAAAATTTGCGGCACGATGTAAATACCCACCACGAACCAAAGAATCAAGAAGAAAAACAGCTTTCCGAAGCTCATTATGAGTTCCTGCCCCTCAAACTTATTCGATGCCGCGAGCGCCGGCAGAACGACCATCAGCAAGATGCCGAAGATATCCTCTAAGATTAGCACACTAATCACCCTGCCTGCAAACTTCTGTTGTAGTAAACCAAGTTCGCTAAACGACTTATAAATAATCGTCGTTGACGACATGGCAAGCATTCCGCCCAAAAACAAACTATTCATCTCCGACCAACCGAAGGATTCGCCTATGAGTGTACCCATCGTCATCATAAAAAGAATGATCGAGACGGCCGTTATGATGGGTCCGGTGCCCATTTTGACGAGCTTCTTAAAAGAAAACTCAAGTCCTAAGGCAAACATTAAGAAGATAATACCTATGTCAGCCCACGTGTGGATACTGGATGTATCCCTCACCGACGGGAAAAGCGTCATATGCGGACCGGCTAAAAAGCCGGCCAAGATATAACCCAAGATCAGCGGTTGCCGCAGGCGTTTAAAGATTAGGCCGGTGATGCCGGCTATGACAAGAATGAGTGCTAAGTCTGATATAATATTCATCTCCAAGGATAGAAAAGGAAGTACCGGCGCCGCTTATAGCGCCGGTACTCTATGGAAAAAGTTGGCTTACTCGTAGAAATCTGCCGTAAGTCGACAGATATTCACGACCACTTCCATCGCCTTTTCCATATTCGGAATCGGCAAGAACTCGTGCGGGCCGTGAAAATTCAGTCCGCCGGCAAAGATATTAGGGCAGGGGAGGCCCTTAAACGATAACTGAGCACCGTCTGTGCCGCCGCGAATCGCTTTTACGCGTGGTGAAACGCCCGCTTCTTCCATCGCCTTAATGGCTAAATCCGTCACGTGCATCACCGGGTCGATCTTCTCACGCATATTATAATACTGATCTTTGACCATGAGACTTATCGTTCCCTCGCCGTATTGCGCATTGATTTTTTCGCCGGCTTCAATGATGCGTTTTTTGCGATCTTCAAACTTCTGGCGATCGTGATCGCGAATGATATAGGTGAGCGAAGCTTTCTCTACGCCGCCTTCCATCCCGATCAGGTGGAAGAAGCCTTGATAGCCGTCCGTCTTCTCCGGCACTTCATTAGCCGGCAGCAAGCCTATAAAATCCGTGGCCACGCGGCAAGCATTGATCATCTTATCCTTAGCATAGCCCGGGTGTACGCTGACACCCGTGATGTCGACCTTTGCAACCGCCGCGTTGAAGTTCTCAAACTCCAGTTCGCCCAGTTCGCTGCCGTCCATCGTATAAGCCCATTCGCAGCCAAACTTCTCGACGTCAAACTTATGTGCGCCCAAGCCGATCTCCTCGTCGGGGTTAAAACCTACGCGAATTTTTCCGTGCTCTATCTCCGGATGCTCCATAAGGTAGATCATCGCTTGCACAATTTCCGCAATGCCCGCCTTATCGTCCGCGCCCAGCAGTGTGTGGCCGTCGGTCACGATGATATCCTCGCCAATGTGGCGCTTGAGTTCAGGAAATTTTTCCACGCTCGTCACGATTCCGGCTGCGGCATCCAATACAATGTCCGTCCCGTCATAAGCTTTGACGATGCGCGGTTTGATGTTAGCACCCGAAGCGTCCGGACTCGTGTCCATATGCGCGATAAAACCGATCGTCGGAGCTTTCTTTTTCGTATTTGAGGGCAATGTTGCAT
>JABZGO010000147.1 GCA_015259305.1 Alloprevotella tannerae
CAGTGCAAGCATTGACAATTGGGTACGACCTTTTTTCGATGAAATCGATAAAAAAATACAGGTATTAGGGACGCAAATAGAAACAAAGGGAGGTCGTCTAACAGGACAATTTACCACTAAAAACTGCTATGGACAGGATATGCACTACGATTATGATAATGCCAACTGCTTGATCAAAGAATCGGTCTATGAATCGGGGAGTGACTTGGCTGAGGAAACACTTTACACGTATGATGAGCGCCATTATTTGATTAAGATGGAGATACGTGAGTATCCGAGAGGCGGCGGTGATCCTATTGTGAGCTATCGCCATATCTATACGCGCGATGCTCAAGGCTATATCGAAAAATATACGCGCTTTCGCCGCCGCGCTTTGACGCCGGATGACTTAGAGCTGATTGAAGACGTGAACGGGACGTACTTTTATGATGAGCAACACAGACCTATCCGCGCGGAATATGACTTTTGGGATGAGCAAGCCGGCGATTGGTATAAGGGAAAAACCTGTGAGCTCGCTTATAATGATAAAGGGTTGCTAGAAAAGGTGACGATGATGGCTGATGGGTCGACTTTGGAAACAGAGCGCTTGGCATACAACGCGCAAGGTAAGATTACGAGTTTGACGCTTTCGGTTCCGGGTAATAACGATGTGACGGAAGTTTATACGTATGATGGCCACGGCGATATCATTAAAGCCGGCCGCAAAGATTTTATGTTTGAATATGAATATGATCAGGATAAGTTGGCCGAAAAGACCTTCATACCGCGCCATACGGTGCGCGACTTGACTTATTTCGGGAAGCGCAACTGCGCCGTCTTTGCTGGCCTGCCGGAGAACGACAGTTTTACGCACGCTGTGGCAAGCATGAAACTACCGGCACCGGACGGTGATGGCGAAGAGGATGAGGAGGAAATCGAAAAGACGACCATGAAGTATGAAAAAATCGAAACTACCGGTGTGAACAACGTAGCAACGCAAGCTGATGCACAAGCGGCTAAGGTTGAGATCAAAGCCGGCCAACTCATACTTAATGTGGGCGGTGAGCTTGTGGGAGAAACTTGGCAACTCTTCACAACGAGTGGACAACTGCTGCAATCCGGAAGTGCGGTAAAGGCAACAACAACGCTTGATATCGCTCCGCTCACGCCGGGAACTTATGTTATCAGACTTGGCCGTGCGGCTTTCACGTTTACCAAATAAGGCATTCTGCTATTGTCTTGTGATGGGTGCGACCTCCGTGCGGATCGGAGGCCGCCCTTCACGCTTTTCGCTATTCGACTAAGAAGAGGTGGGCGTTCCGAGATCGCTCGCGGCGAATAGCAAGCCTATTATATAATGTATAATTACTCCAGCACGATGAAAAATATAGCTTTACTTCTGCTTTTGCTTGTCGTAGCGGCTTTGCCCAAAGAAGTCGTGGCCGATAACATAGCCGAAGTCGAACGTCATACGATTCGCGGCATCGTTGTCGACGAAGATCAGAAACCCATAGCCGCTGCTTCAGTGCGCTTGGTCAACACAACGCTTGCCAGCGGTACGAACGCGAAGGGCGAATTTGTGCTCCAAGTGAAGCAAAGGCCGAAGTATACGCTCGTTGTTCAGGCCTTAGGCTACACGCCAAAGACCATCGACCTCGAGGGAACAAAAGATACACTGCTGAAAGTGGTACTCGAATTGACCACAGGCAGACTTAATGAAGTCGTCGTAACAGGTTCGCGCATAGAAAAACCGCTGAAGGACGTACCAATCATAACCCGCGTGATCGGAAAAGATGAGATAGCCGCGGTGAACCCCATTGATGTGATCGGTTTGCTCGAATATACGCTGCCCGGCATACAGTTTTTTTACAATTCTATGAGTCAGACGCAGGAGATTAGTTATCAAGGAATGGACAGTAAGTCGGTGCTGTTTCTCGTAGATGGCGAGCGCCTTAGCGGCGAAGGCGCCGATCACAACATCGACTTTAATCGCCTAAACGTGGACAACATAGAGCGCGTAGAAATCGTGCGCGGCGCTGCTTCTACACTGTATGACAGTAGAGCTATCGGGGGTGTAATCAACATTATAACAAAGCGAGCTGAGCGTCCAGTGAACGCAAACGTCACGGCACGCTATGCCGGTGTGAATGGACAAAAATATGGTGCAGAATTTGGATGCCGTAGTGAGCGTTTCTCTTCTTTCACGACCCTTGGATATAGACATAGAAGTACTTATAAAATAAAAGATGGTACTGGAAAACGTGTGGAGATTCTTAATCCGGATGGTACGACCGATACGCGAGAACTGACGCCTTCGCAAACGGCGATCTACGGCTACCGCATTTGGGATGCGTCGCAGCGTTTTAATTACGCCTTTACCGAACATTTGAGCGCGCAGCTGTCGGGCTCATATTACGGCAATCGTCGTCCGCCCAAGAGCGGCCGGAAGTTTTATGATAAATACGAAGATTGGGTCATAGGTAGTAAAATCAAGTATATCTTCGACGATAATCATACTCTCGATTTCAACTATAGCTTTGACAACTATATAAAACGCGCCGTATATTTCCAAGCAGGTAGAAGTGTGCGCAGCTATGGCAATGCTAATAGTACGGGACGCCTTAATTATACGGGCAACTATGGAGCGCATACGCTCAGTTTTGGCGGAGAATGGCAATATGAGCGACTGAGACATTATATGATGAAGGATACGGGGACGGTTTCCGGCTCACACTATGCCGCTTATTTGCAAGAAGATTGGCGAATTACGCCACAGTTGAATATTGTAGCCGGCGTGCGAGGCGATAAAGCCTTTCAATACAAATTTCATCTGACACCGAAGGTTTCTCTCCTTTATCGCCCGTCAGCAAATCTAACCTTGCGCGGTGGATATGCGCAGGGCTACCGCATACCTACGCTGAAAGAACTATATCAGGAGTTTAATATGGCCGGAATCCTTACGCTTTATGGCAATAAAGACCTCAAACCGGAGAAAAGTCAGCAATATTCTTTGTCCGCAGAGTATAATAAGGGTGGTCTAAACTTGACGGTGTCGGCCTATCATAATCGCTTCAAGAATAAAATCTCGTATGAGTATCTCGAACCCGGGGTTTCTTATGATATGCATTACGTCAATGCGGAAAATGTGAAGACTACGGGCATCGAAGCTACGGCAGATTATCGGCTGCCTTGGGGATTGAAGGTTACTACGGCTTATGCTTATGTAAATAACTATGAGAAAGTGAATGGTTATAACGCGTCGTGGGTTCGTCCGCATAGCGCCAAACTCAATTTACAATACAAGCACAGTTTTCATAAAGTGCAGGGAACCGTAGCCTTTAATAGCCAATGGGCGTCGCGCATTACAAGATATTCTTATGACGCCAAGTTGAAAGGCTATCGCCAATACGTCTTTGATGCTCGTGCTATCTGCTCGCTTAATTTAGGCGTGCAATTTTTGCGGGGCGTAAAACTGGGCTTGATGGTGGATAATTTGTTTAATTATAAAGATAAAGCCGCTGATTCTACCGTGCAAGCGCCACTGAATGGCGTCAGTTATGTAGCTACGTTGGCGCTTAACATCTCTGATCTTGTGAAATTCTAATCGTAACCCTCTATGAAAAAGAAAAAGTTAATCTTGGGCGGGTTGGCCGTTGTGCTTGTCGCAGTTCTGCTCGCTTTTGTGTGGATAAAATGGTGTAGTGCGACGAGGATAGGCTTCCTCCATTACCAAGCTATAGAACTTGGACAAATAGCCAAGGCCAATGATAACGGATTTGTGAAACTGGAAGAGATAAGTCTTGAGCAGCTCGGCGACTTAGACGACTACGACATGGTCTTTGTGAATGGCATGGGCCTACGACTTACGCAAGAACAACGCGAACAAATCCGAAAAGCCGCCGATAAAGGCTTGCCAATGCTGACGACGATGTCCACAAATCCGGACAATAATTTTAATACGCTCGATTCCTTGCAAACGGATACGCTTCAAAAGTATTTGGGAGAGGGAGGTTATGAAAACTATCGCAGTGTCTTGAATTACGTGCGTCGGTATATTGACAAGAAAATCCTATCTAGTCCTGCGCCGAAACCACTCGTGACGCACGCGATGGGGGTCTTGTATCACCCGAATTTAAATGATAAGGACGGAGAAGATTTAGAATTTAAGACGGTTGCCGAATACAGACAATTCTTACAAAAAAACAAACTTTGGAAGCCCAATGCGCCGGCAGTTGTTCTCACAGGTGTAATGGGAGATCCCAGAGATTTGATTGCGAAATTAGAAGAATCGGGCAAGGTCGTTTATCCTTTACACAACCTGCCTAAATTCTTGCAGAGCGAAGCCGCCGATAGTATCTCGCCGGCCGCAGTTGTGAATATGGCCCACGGGCGTTTGGGCGATGCCGTCGTAGATTATCTTGCGCAAGCCAATATTCCTCTCTTCTCGCCCTTGAATGTCAGTCGGCCGGTCGAAGACTGGGAGCAGGACAAAATGGGAATGAGCGGCGGCTTTCTGTCGCAGAGCGTTGTGACGCCGGAAATTGATGGAGCCCTCCGTCCCTTTGCGCTTTTTGCCCATTATAAAGGGAAAGATGGCGTTCCTTACGTGGCCGCAATTCCTGAGCGCTTGGAAACTTTCGTTGAAACCATCACGCGTTATATCGATCTAAAGCGCAAAGCAAATCAAGATAAGCGTGTAGCCATTTATTATTATAAAGGTCCGGGTCAAAACGCTCTCACCGCCGCCGGTATGGAAGTCGTGCCATCTCTATATAATTTGCTGAAGCGCCTACAGCAGGAGGGCTATAACGTATCCGGCCTTCCTGCCTCTCCGCAAATACTTGGGCAGATGTTGCAAGCGCAGGGCGCCGCCTTTGGTTTGTATGCGAAAGGTGCATTTTCCGACTTTATGCGTACAGGAAAGCCCGAACTGATCAATAAGACGCAATACGAAAGTTGGGTTAAGCAAGCCTTGCGCCCCGAAAAGTATGCAGAG
>JABZGO010000148.1 GCA_015259305.1 Alloprevotella tannerae
TCCTAAGAAGGGTCTACGCGAGCTGCCCATTCACGAACAATAGAAAAGCATGGAAAAGGTTAGAGATTATCAGTTTTTTATGACGCTAAAAGATGAGCAAATGTTCTGCGAAGCCTTGCGGACCTATAATCCGAATATATACTTTTTAGATATTAAGCCCTCTTTAGACGGAGATGTAGACAGACGTTTAGTTGGCGATATTACTACTTTAGACAGTGAGTTCTTCTCTATCGTCAATCTCGATATGATCAGTAAGGAAGAATTAAGTCGGTGTTATAAATTACGTAATGGCTATTATCACTTTTATCAGTTAGGTCGTGGGCAGATGCAATTCTTGCGTTCATTGCCGGATGTCAATGTGGAAAACTGCCTGCAACAAGGCAGAATAGCAGACTCGTATGAGGCAGATGATGATGATGAAAAGGTCTGGAAGAATAAGGTGTATAGTTTGCTTAAAAAGGCTGGTCAAAAGGTATATTGGTATTATATCTTATCTGATGGGACAAGAGAAATTGCTACAAAACCACAGCATAAGCTGGTGGCGCTACCGGATGCCGCCGCGAACTATGATGGTAAAAGAGGAAATTTTATGATTCATAATAGAGCTATGTTTGTTGCTGAAGGAATTACGCTTGAAGAGATAAAGGATAATCCGAAGCTTCTTTATTAAGAATAAAACGGATTAGGTAAAAAACGTCTTGAAAAATGGAAATCTGTGTAAACTTAGCGCTTGGCGGAGATGTGGCAGAAAGCGCCGATCTGAGTAACGTGATCTTTCGGTTAGTCATTGAAATGCGGAAAACGCTTAAGGCACAATTTAGGGATAAGTGTTTTGATGGTCTTAACAAGATGAAGATCACGATGTTTGTAAGTGGTGATGTGTCAGAATATAGCCCACAAACCGGAATTATAAGCTGTCGCTACTACCAGAAGAAGAAAGAAGTGCAATCTTCGTTTTGTATTAGTCGCGACTATTGGCTTGCTGAACCCTTACTTGATGGAAAGCAAAAATTTCTACTATTTTTGGAACAGACGTTTGCTGATTTAAATGCACTTGTAGAGAAGAAACTTAAAGCGGCAAGGTGCGATTTTGATGGTGTAGCCTTCAAAGAGAGCCTTTCTAAAAGTTTGATGGACTTATCGTCTGAAAAAATAGCGATGTAGATAGTTGGGAGGCATCTTTTATTTGCTTCAAAGCCGCAGCAAATCATAATTGCTGCGGCTTTGGTATGCACGTTGGGCTTTTAAGCGGTTTGCTGATGAGTGATTTCAAGTTGCTTTTTCGCTCAATCGGGAGATAAGAGACGTTTAGTGGGAGGACGACTTATAGCCGGGGTTCTGACTTAAAAGCGGGTTGAGTGAAAGGACGTTGAGCGGTATAGGGAAGACGGTCGTAAAGCCTGATGCCTCGCCGGGTAATTGAGGGCGGTCAGCATAAGCACACGTAAACTTCCCAAAGCGGATTAAGTCGGGACGGCGGCAGCCTTCCCAAGCCAATTCCAATAGGCGCTCTGCCAAGATGTTGTCCAACGTAGCCGGCCGCGGACCCATTCCGGCTCGTGCTCGCACAGCATTCAGTTCGGCAGTGCCATCTTCTCCATTGCGCACTTTCGCTTCACTCTTCATCAAGAGCGCATCAGCATAGCGAAAGAGTACAATGTCGTTGTCCATCAGCTTACCATCTTTGGTCGCCGTCTTATCAATCGCATATTTTTTCATACGCGCCCCGGCTGTCACACGATGCGGCGAGGAGTACATATCAAGTTTTACCTCCCACGGATGGTAAATGAGCGTATCTCCATTTTCTAAACGAACGATTTCGCCCTTGAGGCCTCGTACGACGCCGGCGTAATAGGTGTAGTCAAAGCGTTTGTCTTGTTCGGTCGTTTCATACCCAAAAGTCTTCAAAGCGTCAATGGTAGCGCTCGATCCATTCTCTCCGGAGAAACCGTAAGCCCCCGCGTGCCGGTAATGATAGGATCGGAAGAGGTTTTGATTCTGATAAGGCAAGGTCTGCTTATCCAAGGGAATGGTCAGAATATTCTCCAAACTGTTTTCATTATGAACGGCAAAATTATCTCTAAAATCAGCACTCAGCCTATAGCCAAAGGCGCTCAGACTATCACAATAAGCGATACACGTCTGCCAAGCATTGAGTTTGTGCCCACCGACTTGGAAAAAGATGTTGCGCCCCGAAAGACGATTTCCATCCGTCCAATTGTCGTCCGTATACACTTCCGCATTGAGAGCCAAACGCGCCAATAAGAAATAAGCCACAGGGCGCGTGATTCGCCCATAACCCTCCCCTAAAGCATTGCTGCGCACGTTGGGAAGGCGGAGCGCTACGGTTTGCAACTCATCGACGATAAAGCGAAATACTTCCGAGCGCTCATACTGCTTCACCTCTCGCATACTTATATCCGCAGAGGTAACAAGCGGCAAGCGTCCATAAAGATCCATCAATTCATAATAATACAAGGCGCGAATGGCGCGCACCTCTGCTTCGTAATCTTGGCGTTGTTCAGGGCTTAGACGTGCAGCGTATTTCTCAATTCCGGCTAAAGACCGATTGCTAAGCGTGACAACTTTATATAGGTATTTCCAAGTGGATGCCAATACGCTATTGGATACGCCCCAGCGATGTAAGTATAAGTCCTGCCACAAACCGCCGTCATACCAATCGCCGCCACGCGTTGGCAAGATGGCTTCATCCGTTGTAAATGTATTGAGGTCGTAAAGACCGCGATAAGTGCCCTGTAAGCCCTGACTATCTTGATAGCCGCCGAAGTAAGAGTAAAGAGAGCCGACCGCGTTGCGGTAAATGCTTGCTGCATCGTGATAAGCCTGATCTTCTGTCTGATAATCTTTGGGCTTTTCTTCCAAGAAGTCGGAGCAAGCTGCCAAGGTAAAGGATGCTGCCAATGTCAGGCCCCAAACGATTACAATGCGTGAGCGATCAAAGATCTTCAAAAAGGAATTTGTCTTTTGCATAAACAATATGTTTCTATCCGAGGCGTTCGCCGGTTTTTTTTAATAATGAGCTGCTACCAGCTGCCGGTTGTGTGCTTAAAATTGAATACTTACGCCCAATGCATAAGAGCGATAGAGCGGATAGCTGCGCTTGTCGTCTGTGCCGAGCGTCGGCCCGACTATGCTGCTGTTGATCATCGGGGTTAAGCCGGAATAACCCGTAAGCGTCAGTAGGTTGTTGATTGAGAAAGAGAGGCGCAAGTTGCGTATGTAGCTCGATGGCTTAAGTGGCACGGTCCAACCAAAATTAAGATAGGCTACGTGTATGTAGTCGCCCTTTTCCAGCCAATAGTCAGTAGCTGTTTGATCATAAATGTTGCGTGCCGGTGCATCTTGCATAACATTATAAAAAGGCAAACTGCCAACATTCATATAAGTGAGTGCCGTCGCATTGTAAATCTTATGGCCGAAGGCGCCATTGATCTGCATCGATACGTCGAAGTTCTTATAGCGAAGTCCGAGGTTAGCGCCCAGCAAAACTTTTGGCGTAGCCTGACCTGCAACATACCGGTCGCCCCCATCTTCTATGTTTATAATTCCGTCGCCATCTAAGTCGGCTATGTCATAGCGATATGTGCCGTCGGCATTTTTAATTAAGCCTTTGCAGTGGGGCAAATAAAATACGCCGAGCGGTTGGCCTACGATCTGATAGACGATATTGTTATTGCCTCCGTGAAAGCCGGCGCCGCTAAGGCTTGTGATAGGCTGGTAAGCCGGCGCAGAGAGATATTCTCCGCGATACATTCCGCTAAGCGAGAGGAGTTTGTTTTGCTGAAAGGCCAAATTCAGTCCCAAATTAAGTTCCATATCTTTATTGCGCAGCAAGATACTGCCCAGCCCTATCTCCAGACCCCTATTACGCATAGCGCCCAGATTCGCCAGTAGTTTGTCATAAGCAAACGGCGGCACAGACACATCATAGAGATACAACATGTTTTTCGTCTTCGCATTGTAGTAGTCGAGCGTAAGCAAGAAACGACCCGAGAAGAGCGAAAGATCCATACCGATGTTGAACGTCTTTTTGATTTCCCATTTAAGATCCGGATTGGCGTTGCGAATTAAGCCGATCGTGACGGTAGGCGTACCGTCGACATAGACGATGCCATTGGGTTTTAAGAGTTCAAGCGAGTTGTAGCAATCGATTGCCGCCAAATTACCGGAAAGACCATAGCCGGCCCGCAACTTCAGGTCGATAGGGTAATGTAAGTTTCGCATCCAAGGTTCTTTACTAACAGTCCAAGCGCCGGCTACGGAGGGGAAAAAGCCCCAGCGATTATTGTGCCCAACCTTCGAACTGCCATCAGCGCGGGTGTTGAGCGTCAAAGCGTAGCGGTCATCATACGTATAGGTTATGCGTCCGAGGAAAGAAGCCAAAGCCGGATTTTCATAGGAAGAGCCCGTAGCTTCCCATAAGCGGACAGCGCCGGCTGAGAGATCATAATAGCCGGTGGCGTTGGTACTCAGATTGGATACCTGCGTATGAAAAGCTTTTAAGATATTCTTTGCGGCCTCACCAAGCACCAAAGCCTCAAGTCGGTGGCGACCAAAATAGCGATTGAAAGTCAAGGAGACATTACCGAGCAGCGCTTCCGTGCGCGTCTCTCCGCGTAAGATTTGTCCGTGGCTCCATACATAAATGGGGTTGAAGCCTGCTACATCCAGCGAATTATACGAGTAACTTCCGAAAGCCGATAGTTTGAGTCCGCTACCCAAGTCGTAGGCTGCACGCACATGTGCATTGAAGCCCGCCTGTTCCTCGTGGTCAAGCATATCAAGTAACGATTGAGGATTCGTGATCTGGCTAGCGTCAGAGTATTGCGCCCAGGAGCCGTCCGGATTCTTTCCTCGACGATAGGTTGGGTTAAAAGACGCTGCCGAATAAAAGAGCTTCTGCACATCAAGAATGAATTTATTCTTCTGAATGTTGCCGAATACACCTAAATC
>JABZGO010000149.1 GCA_015259305.1 Alloprevotella tannerae
TAATAATATAGCAAAAGCCCGTTTGCGCTTTTCAGGGCCGACGGGGCGCAGACGCTCGTCCAAATAGCGATGGAGCAACCACCACAAACCGACGCCGAAGGCGCAGCAGGCGAGCAGGGCAACAACGGCATAGCCCACACTGACGCTGGCGAAGGCATCTTTCGGCGAACTGGTGAAATAGAAGATCGGCGTCGTGTCGAGACGGAACTTCCAGAAGCCGTAGAGCACCAAGTCTACGATGTAGATGATGGACAACAAAACAGCCATCACCACCGTCCAGCCGCGCCGCACGCGATCTGCCCACAGCCGCGCGCGCTCCCAGACGGATAGCGTCAGCAAGAGCGCCGGAAGTGCCGTAAAATAGCCCGCCACAGACGCATCCATCGGCAGGCCGTGCCAAACTACGCGAAAATAGTCGGCCAAGCCTACGCCGACATACAGATCGCGATGATACAGCATAAACACGGGCTTCATCAAGACAAAGAACAAGATGAGGAGGCCAAACGTTTTCAAGAGTAAAATCAACCTTTGCTTCACACTACATCAGATTTTTCTGCGAAAGTAATCAAAATTCAGTGAGCAGAAGCTCCCCATTGGGCTATTTCTTCTCACGAGCGTAAGCCTTTTTTATCGTGAGGTGAAACCTGTTTTATCACGAGCGCAAACCTTTTTTCTCGTGATAAAAAACCTCGCCGGCAAGCCGGCGTCAGTCAAAAGCGGCCTTGCGTGCGTTAAAAAGTCAATCCCTCGCTCGACAAAAAAGCGGCAGCAGCCTTCGCAAGCAGAAAGGAGGAAGCGACCGGAAGAAGCGAGAAATTGCACAAAAGGAATGCAATCCTTTGGTTAAGCACCCGCCAAGTATTACCTTTGCTCTCAGTATGGAAAAACGCCGTATCGCAAAGCGCATTATGCGCATTTTCGCTTGGATAGTCTTGACGCCCATTGCGTTATTTCTACTCTTGGCCATCCTGATCTACATTCCGCCCGTCCAGCAATTTGCCGTAGACAGAGCGGCGCAATACCTTACGAAAAAAACGGGCGTGCGGTTTAACGTAGAATCCGTACGTCTGGCCTTTCCTTTAGACTTAGCCATTCACAACGTGACGGCCGTAGAGCACAACGATACCCTACTGGCCGCGGGTTCGCTACGCCTCAACGTGGCGCTGCTTCCGCTTTTCGACGGGCGGGCCGAAGTGGACGGCATAGCCTTATATCGTGCGCAAGTAGATACGAGAAACTATATCGGCGGCGCACACGTCGCAGGCCGAATCGGCGCTTTGCAGGCCTCGGCTAAGGAAATCGACTGGGTGAAGCGGAAAGTCGTCGTAGACTATGCCGACTTACGCAAGTCTGATGTCGTCGTTTGCCTCTCAGATACGGCGATGGACGATACGACGAGAGTCAAGGCACAATGGGAAGTGAGCGTGGGTCGCGCCACGCTGCGACAAACGAAAGCGAAAGTGGCACTAATGGCCGCCCTACCCCAAGCTCGGAAAGGTAAAGGCAGTTTGCTTGAGCGCCTACCGGCCACTTATCAGCCCAAACAAATGTGGTTGGCGGCGGATATTACACAGGCAGCCTTAAAAGGCGGCACATTCAACATGAAAACCGGCCGTTATGCCGTTCGCTCCTTTGGCGTAGAAAAAAGTAAGTTGGCCTATCTGAACCAAGCGCCGGACGGCGTGTGGACGCGCAACCGACAATATCGCCCCATACCTGCGGCGAAAGAACGCTCACTGCGCGATTCGATACGCGGCGCCTACACGTATCAAGACAATATCAAAGGTTTGCAAGCGTGGCAGCCCTTTGCGGCTTTCCCAAAGGGAGGCGGCGCGAGCGATATGGCGACTTGGCTGCGCCAAGGCAAGCCCTTGGACCCGAACGATATAGCCTTGCAGGACGTATTCCTGCAAATCGACACGCTGACTTATGCCGAAAACGTATTGAACGCTAACGTAGCCCACGCGGCCTTTGTCGAGAAGTGCGGTTTGCAGGTGAAGCGCATCAGCGGGCCGATCTATATGGATCAGCAACGCCTCATTTTGCCCAACATGGCCCTACATACGGCGCATTCTAAAGTATCTATTGGTCTGCGTTTCCCATTGTCGACCTTCGATCCCGATAGTCGGACGAAGATGACGCTGCACTGCGATGCCCAACTGGGGTGGCAGGACGTAAAAAACTTGGGGCGAAACTACGTGCCGCGCGACTTGCTGCGCGTCTATCCGCAAACCACGCTTCGCATAAAGGGCGATTTTAGTGGGAATCTGCGGCGTTTTGCTTTCGGAAATACGACGTTGGAACTGCCGGGTTTGATCCGCTTGCAAGCGAACGGTACTTTGCTGAACGTGGCATCAGCGCAACGCAGCGGGGCGATTAACATCCGCTCGCTGACAACGGGCGCCGGACTGCCGCGCTTGTATCGGCAGCTCGCGCCTTCGGCTGCCGGCAGCGTAAAGTTGCCCAACAGGATGCAGGCTTCGGGACGCGGCAACTTCAAGGGGGATAATTATGGGTTTGATCTGCGACTGGCGGTAGGGCAAGGACGACTGGCGGCAAAAGGCAAGATAGATTTGCGTGCACAAAGTTATACGGCCGACTTGCAAGCGAAAAGTTTCCCGCTGAAAGTCTTCCTGCCGACGATGGGATTAAATGATTTCTCGGGTCATATTGCAGCCAAAGGACACGGATATGACTTGATCTCGGGCAAGGCTCAACTGAAAGCTGACGTAAGCATCAACCGGTTCGCCTATGGCGGCTACGACTTGAGCGGACTCCGCTTCAAGACTTTGCTAAAAGGACATAAGGCGTTCTTGGAAGCAGCCGTTAACAACGAGATTGTCAAAGGTGATGTGAAGGCAGAACTTACATTGGAGCGCTTAATCAGCATTAAGGCTGATGCTAATATAGAACAGGCAGATCTGCGCCGCTTGAACGTGACGAAAGATACGCTCTCGGCGGGCGGGCAACTGCACTTATACGCATCAACTGACCGCCAATTTAAGCGGATTTCAGCCAATGGCATCGCGGATCACCTCTTTGCCGTCTCTCCATCGCGAGGTTTCTCGACGGATGATATACACTTCAACTTCAAAACGGGTAGTGACTCGACGATGGTCGGGATCAACAGTGGCGACCTGCGGTTGCTGCTGGCTACGAAAGGCGACATCAATCGCCTCGCACCGCGACTAGCGCGACTGGGCACGCTACTGACGAGGCAGATAACTAATCAAAAATTGGACCAAGAGGCTCTTAAGCGCGAATTGCCCGTAATGGATCTGCACTTAGAAGCAGGGCAAAGTAACCCGATTGGGAACTTCCTGCATTTTAATGGCTATACATATAATAAAATATACGTCGATCTGCATACGAATCCGACGGCGGGCGTCTACGGAACGGCATCTGTAGGGCGCTTAAGCAATGGCGGACTGCTCTTAGATACGATTTACGCGAACCTTAGTCAGGACACGACGGGCGTACGTATGGAGGCGTTCGTGAAAAACTATACGAAACGCAATCCGAATAAGTTTGAAATACGTGCGCAGGGCTATCTGCTTTCGTCGGGTGCAGGATTGATGGCGCAATTCTACGACAACGATGGCGAAAAGGGCATCGATCTGGGACTAAAAGCCGACTTGGTCGAAAACGGACTGAAGATTATGATCTCGCCGGAACATCCGGTGCTGGCTTATCGCAACTTTACGGTCAATAAAGACAACTATATTTTCTTCGGAAAGCAGAAGGAAATTCGCGCTAACGTGGACTTGCTGGCGGACGATGGGACGGGCGTGAAGCTCTACAGTGCTCCGGGCGATTCGATTAACGACATTGCACTCTCGATTAACAACTTAAACCTCGGAGAACTGTCGACGGTCTTGCCGTATCTACCAACTATGAGCGGAAAACTCTCGGGTGATATTCATATTTTGGACAATCATAAGACGTATAGTGCAATGGCTTCGCTCCAAACGAGCAATTTCTCATACGCAGGTACGCCTCTCGGGTCGCTAGGGGCGGAGTTGATGTATCTGCCAAAGGAGAAAGGGGAACATTATGTGGAGGCTTACGTCTCTACCAACGATGCTGAAATGTTGTCGGCAAAAGGTACGTATGCAGAAACGGGAGGCGGTAGTTTTGACGGAACCGCTACATTGGAGGGATTCCCACTGCTCTTCTTCAATTCTTTCCTCGACGGGACGGAAATTGCACTGCGCGGAAAGGCAAATGGGGAAGTGGAAATCAAAGGCCCGCTGACGCGGCCTGCAATTAACGGCAGTTTGACCCCCGATTCGGCACATATCGCTTCTGAAGTGTATGGTTTCGATTTCAAACCGGAACAAAGGCAGATCCAAATTGTGAATTCTAAGATCACATTTGAGAATTATCAACTCCTATCGACGGGCGAAGCGCCGCTTGTCTTGAACGGCGACGTGGATATGTCGAACCTCTCGAAGGTCTATCTGAACTTGGGACTCCAGACGAAGAATTTCGAACTTATCAATACGCATCGCAAAGCGAAATCATTGCTCTTCGGAAAGGTCTTCTCGGACATCAACTGCACAATAAAAGGGCCGGTCAACAACTTATTAGTGCGCGGCGATCTGCGGATTTTGGAACAAACGGATTTGACATACATTCTGCGCGACTCGCCGTTGACGGCAAGCAATAGTTTAGACGGACTCGTAGAGTTTGTAGACTTTAGCGATACGACTAAAGCTGAAGTAGCCATCACACCAGATTTTGGCGTCAATATGGTGCTCGGCATAAACATAGCTGAAGATGCAAACTTCCACTGCTTGCTTTCGGAAGACGGACAAAGCTATGCGGACCTCCAAGGTGGCGGCTCGCTCACTTTCCGCTACACGCCGTCGGGCGAGATGCGCTTAGTGGGTAA
>JABZGO010000014.1 GCA_015259305.1 Alloprevotella tannerae
GGAATAATAGGCGTTTCATTTTTTCAAGAATTTGAATGTTTGATTATTGACTTTGAGAACATAAGCACCTGCACTGAGGCGACTGATATCAATCGTGCGTGCGGTCCAATGCTTATTGCTCATCACGAGGCGACCGCTCGGATCGAAGAGCATAAAGGACGCGTTCGTCAGCGCGTCAGCACCTTTTAAGGTCAGCGTCTGCCCGTCGTTGAGCAGTTGCCAGCCATTGTTGCCCACCTCAGTGGTGGGAGAGATGCCCGTACTGATCTCGAAATGGAGACGGCGGGTATCGTCGTACTTGAAATTAGCCATTGACGCATCTTGACCAACAACCGTAAACTGGTCTCCGGAGAAAATCAGCTTCTTCAATTGGCTTAGGTCATACTGCGTCTGTGCGCCGTTCTTCATCTGCACGACAAGGCGGTCTTGGGCCTTAAGGCCGACGGCCATCCATGCAAACAACGAAAGCGCGATCAGGAATCGGCAGTTACGTTTCATGAATTTTTTATTTTTAGAAATGAATTGTTACGCCGCAAAGATAAGGCTTTAACGACAAAAACTTTCTATATATATGTATTTATTTAGGAAAAAGGGCTTGTATTGGGCGTAGGTCGTCGGGGTTTGTAGCCTTACGGCCGCACAGGAGTGCTTGACGAGCAGCAAAAGGCTATGCCTGCACGGAGCGAGATCAAGGGTGGCCCGCGCTGCTATATATATAATGTGCGGTGCAGCCGGTGAATGCGACAGTGTAAAAGCGAAGCAGCCGAGCATCTCGGGGGATACTCGGCTGCTTGTAGTATTGTGCTCGCTTAAAATCAGAAGAGATAAGCGGCTTGCACTTGGAAAGTGTTAGCACGGAAGGAGTACGTACCGGCGCCATAGGTCTTGGAATATTTGCTCAACATAATATTGTAGCCAATGCCCAACTCTACGTGGCCGGCCAACTTAACACCGGCGCCGATGTTCCAACTCACGTTCATATTCTCGCGCTTGAAAGCGTCGGCAATACGACCTTCGGTAATGTCTGTTATGCCCCACTTGCAATTGCCAATATTGAAGCCAAACTGAGGACCGGTGGAAGCATAAACGGCTGCAATAGAACTCAAGCCCAAAGTATAGCGGAAGTTTACAGGCACTTCCACACTGCGGAAAGTTTTAGAAGTGTGGTCTGTCAAACTCAAGCGGCGTTGATTGTAGAGCAGGGCTACGTCGCCACCAAAACCGAGGAAGTTGAAGTTCATCTTAGGCCCAACATAGAAACCATAACGATTCTGCGGGTCTGTAAACTGCTTCAAGTTCTTGCTCACACTGAGCTTACTCAAATTCATACCGGCTTCGAGACCAAATTCAATGCCGGCTTTGGCCGGTTGCGCAATGCCGAGGGTCAGCATTACCGCAAAAATCAAAAGAGACTTTTTCGTAACGCAGTATATATAAAAGTGTACTTATTTAGGGGAAGATATAATGACGCTCAACCCAATAGTAGGCGATGCCGGCTAAGTAGCCCACGAGTGCCACCCAAGAGATGCGCTTCATATACCAACCGAAGGAGATGTTCTCTAAGCCCATCACGACTACGCCTGCGGCAGAACCGATGATCAACATAGAACCACCGACGCCGGCACAGTAAGCGAGCAATTGCCAGAATACGCCATCGACAGCCATATCGCCTGATGGCGCAATGGGATACATACCCATACAGCCGGCTACGAGGGGCACGTTGTCGACAATGCTGGAAGCTACGCCGATAATACCCGTAACGAGGTAGTGGTTGCCGCCTGATGCGCTATTGAGCCAAGAGCCAAGGCCGTGGAGCACGCCAATCTCTTCGAGGCAAGCTACGGCCATCAAAATACCGAGGAAGAAGAGAATCGTCGACATATCCAAGCGTGAAAGGAGTTTGGTCACACGTTTCTTCATACCATCGGAGATGTTGTGCTTATTGCGATAGAAGAGTTCGGTCGTAAGCCAGAGTACACTCAAGACAAGCAAGATGCCCATAAAAGGAGGCAGGTCCGTCAAATAGCGAAAGACGGGGACGAAGAGCAAACCACCTACGCCAAGGAAGAAGACTATCTTACGCTCCGCAGCCGAGAAGTCGAGCGAGTCGCCTTCAGTAGCGACTTGCACCTTCGAAAGTTCGCCTTTGAGCGACATCTGAAGAATCAATGTAGGAATAACAACGGAGATGAGCGAAGGAATGAAGATCTCCTTCATTACGCCGGCCGTCGTGATCGCGCCTTTGATCCAAAGCATAATCGTCGTAACGTCGCCAATCGGTGAGAAAGCACCACCACTATTGGCTGCAATAACAATGAGCGAAGCATAGATGAGGCGGTCCTTATGGTCGCTGACGAGCTTGCGCAAGACCATAATCATCACGATACTCGTAGTAAGATTGTCGAGCGCGGCTGAGAGGAAGAAGGTCATAAACATGATCTTCCAAAGCAATTTACGCTTTGAACGCGTCTCTAGGGCATCGCGCACGAAGTTGAAACCGCCATTGGTATCTACAACTTCCACGATGGTCATGGCGCCCATTAGGAAGAAGAGCGTCTCCGCCGTACTGCCTAAATGTCCTTGCAAGATTGCACTTACGGCTTGGCCTACGCCTTCTGCGCCGCCTTGATAGTCGGCGTGCATCGTTGTTAGATAACTGAGCGGGTCAATCATATACAAAACCCAAACAGCTACGCACATTAGTAGTGCAAACGCCGCTTTATTAACTCTCAAACTGTGCTCGACGGCAATTCCTAAGTAGCCGAGCACAAATGTTGCCACGATGGCAATCGTTAACGTACCCATTGTTCTTGATTGGTTAAAAATCTGCGTGCAAAGGACAAGAAAAAAAGTCAGAAGGCCAAATTCCTATCTACTTTTTACTGAAAAATACGTATCTTCGCACCGAATTTACTGCCGTAAGCTATGCGGCTCGCGTCTATTTGCCTCTTTTTGCCTTTTCCGGCAATGATTTGGCAAGGCGCGCTTAGCGCCGCTACCCTTGCAAGCCAACGCAAAGAGGCGAGCGCCCCGCTTTCGGCGCAAAGTCTTATGGCGAAGTAAAGGTCCTGTAGTTCAACGGATAGAATAGAGGTTTCCTAAACCTTAGATTTGGGTTCGATTCCCAACGGGACTACCAAGCATCGTGCGACACCATCCGGATCGCGCGATGCTTTTTGTATAAAAGAAGCAAGAGGCAACGCGCCAATACCAAAACTTTATGATGCACACAAGCCAAAAGACAAAGGAACATAGGGCGACATCCTTAATGATCTATGAACGCCGGCTATGCGTTGTCAATCTTTCTTGCATAAAGAGCGAAGATGATAGAAATTAGATTGGCAAAAAAAGCAAAGATTTGTTGCGATATTAATGAAATTTACAGACCTTTGCGCACAGAACTTTAATTTTAAACATTTAAGGGTATGAAGAAGTTATTTTTGACGCTTTTTGCTAGCGTATGTTTCGCAACCGCCTTGCAGGCGCAAACCATTACGGTTGAAGAGCCTGAGTTTGCAGAGGAAACTTTGTTGCTCACTTCAAACACGAAGGGTGAGAAGTTGAATCGTGAAAATGGCACCGTAAAATCCAAGGCCGGAGCAAGTCTTTACCTCACCGGCATAGGCAAGGTGAAAACGCGCTTAACGCTACAAGGCGCACAATCAACCAGCAAAGCGAAGGGCGCCTCTACGACGAAGCTTATCATTAAAGCCGTAAACAATACGACAGACCCGAACTCTTTCATCAGCATCTTCAAATTTGAAGTTAAGGGTAAGGAGCGCAGATATCAACTCGCAGAGAGCGGAACGCTTTCTAAAACGGAAGAGAACAACTTGTCGAGCGTAGAGTATAAGGCCAAGAAGTATGGCCAAAGTTCTTACCTTCTCGTGTTAGAAAATCTTCAACCGGGCGAATATGGTATCGTAATTGGCGATCCCAATAATGCGAACACAAAGAACACGATGAAAGTCACAACCTTTACGGTTGAATAATTTGCTACTGCACCCATAAGACTTCCGCCCACACAGCCTCGCTTGTGTGGGCGGAAGTCTTAGATACCGTCTTATACATTATACAGATGTGTATAACTTGACATGCGCACTGACTCCGATAAGGTTATTCGCGAACAAAGCACCAAGGCGCACATATAAAACACGTCTGAAACACAATCCGACCAACGCCGTACAAAACATACCATTATATCTATAGGAGGCAGCCGGTAGCAGTTTGCACGTGTTGTGAAAACCTTTGCGCGCCAAACTTTAGCCCTCGCCTTTCAAGCTCACCCGGCCTATTCGCCAAGAGTTCCTAGAGAAAACCCAACCGACCTTACCCTATCTAACAAAGAATCTGCAACAGCCTTTTAGGGCTGCTACAGATTCTTTCCTACTATATATTGTCTCGTCTTGTCTTAATCTGCGTAAGGGATTGTTCTCCACAAACGAACGGGGATCTGCATCCGAAGGTTTTGTGTGTAGGTAGAAGCTCCATCAGAGGGCGTTCCGCTTGAGAGAGGATAGGTTTGATGCTGCGGAATACCTTTATAACCATAAAAGAAGAAGCTACCAACATTAGAACCCTGATTGGGCGATCTAAAACCTACAACAAACTTCGGCTTGTTGCCATCATTATCAAGCACGATATTCCGCTGTGCGAATCTTGCACCATCCAACACATCGTCAAGCGTCCAATACTGGGCACTCCATCCCTCTTTGGCACGATACCAGTAGGAAAATTTATTCGTACTTCCTGTGATACTAAATTCTCCAAATACATAAATACCGCTCAAAGGAAGAATGCGCTTCACGTCAGCAGGATATACGTATCCGTAATTGTCCGGCTCAGCCCAGAAATCTTCATTGGCGATGTCGGGCATATCGAGTACAAAGCGCGGACCGAGATAGCGCTGTGAAAGCAAAACTCGCTTGTTGGCCAGATCATCCTCCCAACGCATCACGTAACGATACTTGTTAGTATCAATCCAAGAAAGACCGGTCATACCGGAACTTACTCGACCGGAAGAAATCTTAGCATATCCTTGATAAGCTTGTCCTTCGCCATCATTAGTGATGTAGTCGGGTTTCTTAGACATATTCAGCATATAAGCTATTTGCGTGCCATTAGCTTGCACGAGCTTAGAAGAACTTTGATAGACAAGCTTTGCCGCCGGCCAGCCGGGAAGTCTTGCCGGAGATATAATGTCCACAGGTCTATCAATAGGCGCACCTGAGGAAAAATCCGTACGGAAAGCTGAAAAGCCATAACCTTGCGGAATAATACTGCGCCAATACTCGTGACCGGCCATCATATAATCTGATGGAATAGTAGAGAGATTCGACTCGACCTGAGCATATGTATAGCGCGTAGTGTGGGCTACATCTTGATTCACATCAGTAGAGAGCTGCGCATCCGTACCGAAGTTGTCGTGCTTAGCAATATAACTTAGCGGCGGGAACTCGTAAACGACTTTACCCTTAGCCGGATAGTTGGCACCGGAAAGGTAGCTGGTGCGCGTACCATAAGCCGGAATCATGTTGATCGACTTAGGCACAACCATGCCGCTCGTACCATTGCCATCGGGCACCGCCATCAGCATAAACTGCGTCTTCGCAATGTGCATCGTATCGGCTGCACCTACCCCTTCTGTATTACCTTTGTAGATTCTAACGTCTTGCTCTTTCGGGCACATCCATACATAGATGAAGCTGGGCGCTTCCTTTCCTTTTACAACCTTATCAAAATTGTCGCCCGAGGCTTTAGGCAAGAAAGTATGGTCATAATAATAGAGTGCCGTATTGAGCTTTTTAGCTTTCTCTTGATCAAAGTTGGCCACATAATCGCCTATCAGGCGGAAGCGGCGCTTAGCAATGAGTCCGTCAGCACCTGTCATCGCATTGTCATCCAATGGGCGTTGATAGAACTTGAAGGCCTTGAAGGCACTCTTGTAAGAGTCCAACTTAGCCGAAGAGATTTCCGTATCTGTCACATCGTGAAGCTCGGACGACTTAACAAAATTCTTATCATCAAACGCACTTAAGTCAAACTGCCCGCAAAGAATGTTGCTCGTAATGATGCGCACACCATTATATTTAAAATCGAAGTGCGTACCGTTAGAGACCTTCAAGCGAACGATCGTGCCAAACTGCTTGAAGCGAACCGGCAACTTTGCCTCAAAGGTACCATTTGCTGCATTTGTCTCCAACTTGCGCCAACTGAAAATGTACGGAACGTTTGCGCCCCACGTTGCGACCTCGCCGGTTGATGTGCGAGGCGTATGGCCTTCTGAATAGCCATTAAACTTCACTTGGTTAGTACCAAGCAGCTGCTCGCCGCCTAAGATACCGCACACATACCACGTGCCGGCACTCAAATTAGAGCCGGCTTTAAGCTCGAAGTGTTCGTTGGTTTCCAGGCTCAATTTGCCGCCCTTCTTATAGGTCCAATTCGTCACAACTTTCGTAATAGGTTGTGAATCGTCAGAGTTTCTAAAGATCAAGACTACAGGAACTTTCGTACCGTCTTCAAGTTCCTTGCCATCGTCACCCGATTTATCAAAGATGCCAATCGGCGTTGGGAAGCCTTCAGCGTGCCCATCCGCAGCAATTGTTTGATAACCGATTGCGCGGCGGCTCGGCCCTTCAGCTTTCGGAGAGCCACTCTGCCCGCCCATATCGCCTTCGATCGACAGCGATACCTTCACACCGGGTTGCTCCTCTTGGCCGGCACCGGGCCCTACAATCTCTTGATCTGAACAGCCACTAAAGAGTGCTATGCAGACCGCAAAACTTGCATAAAGTAAATGTTTCATTCTTTTTTATAATACGGCTATATAGGAAATTTCTCCTATGGTTTAATCAGTTCTGTTTACACTGAGATTCTAAACGATTAGTCATTTCCCTCTTCGGGGTCCGGCTCATCATCACCGGGCTCAAGCGTACCTTGAATGTTACTTCCCGGGCGAATAGGCACACCCATCATTTCATCCGTATAAAGACTTAACACCTCTATGCCGGGACTTACGTATTCCATTTTCCTCATAAAAAAAACTCTCTATCTTATTAATAAATGTTCTGTTTGATTTCTATCGCTCATCAAGCCTTGTCTAATCACATTCTTCGTGTAGTTTCGGCAAAATTACGAACAAAAATTAAACGAACAAGGGTTTTACCATGTATATTGCGCCATTTTAACATTTACACCTCGTATTTGCACCTTTTTTCTAACTTGCGTTGTAAAAGTAAGATGATCATTGCTCCATCTACCACCCTGTGCACAAGGCAAAGCATCACGAATTGACTCACAATTATTTATAAATAGAGCAGTCGCCTATGCTACCTCTCAAAACAACCTTTCCCACAACCGTCTGACCATTA
Organism: Alloprevotella tannerae; assembly: GCA_015259305.1. Classification (GTDB taxonomy): domain Bacteria; phylum Bacteroidota; class Bacteroidia; order Bacteroidales; family Bacteroidaceae; genus Alloprevotella; species Alloprevotella tannerae_B. Next base: position 7,374 of record JABZGO010000014.1, read on the forward strand.
GTCGCGCTATAATCATAAGAAAAAGCATCTAATAAATATACGAGAAACGTAAGCTACGTTCATTTGCGAAAAGTTCACCCCACTTCGCACGAAAATAGGCGAGATGGTCACACGCTGTCAATAGATGGGTGATGAGAAACCCTACTCACACACACGGCAATCCCTAAGCTTGATCTTGCGTATCGCACGTAGCAAGTCCGGACGATTGTATGATAGGTCTACAGTCCCAAATTGAAAGAATGGTTTTCGTCTTCACGCGGATCTTCATAACCCACAAATTCAGACGTGGGCTGAAAGTCGAATCCATAACCCGAAGTGATTGTATCGGTAGCTACATGCCTTTTATGCCCGTAAAAGATTTAAGAAATCTGTATCTTTCAGATAATCAACAAACTAAGAAACAATAAAGGATAAAAGGGTTACGAGTTGAAAACGAGCGAGTTTCTTTCCCTTTCTTTATTCTGCAATGTCTCAAAGAACACTCTGTTTGATGTTGCAAAGATACATTATTGCCAACGAAAAACATTCAAAAAGAAGAAAATTATCAGTGTGCAGTAATAATGTCCTTATTTGCTTGGAGTTATGGCATTAAATGCTTAATTTTGTGTGTGATACTTTTAACAATCAATGAAAGAAAATCTACAGATGAAGGCAATAAATCGGATTAAATCCGTATTAGCGGAAAAGCAGGTTTCGGGCAAATGGTTAGCTAATCAAGTCGGACATACAGAGAATACAGTATCACGCTGGTGTTCAAATAAAGTACAGCCCTCTCTTGATAATCTTGTCAAGGTTGCCGAGGTATTGGAAGTAGATATTCGTGATTTGTTAAGACCTACATTAAAGAAGTAGAATGTTATGGGAAAATTCAATGAAGCAACCAGAGTACAGATGCCTGCAATGGTACATCTGACACGTTTAGGATATAAATATTGGGGAAGAATTCATGAAAGCGAAGCTGGTACAATATACGACCCAGACACCAATATTTTATTAGAGGTTTTTAAGGTTCAGTTTAAGAAACTAAATCCTGAATATGCAGGTGAATATGAACAAACATTGAAAGATATTCGGAAGGAACTCAATGATGATGATTTAGGACGTGGCTTTTATCAACGTCTTAAATCAGTGTCCCCTATAAAGTTGATTGATTTTGAGCGACCTGCTAATAATACTTTTCATTTTACAGCTGAGTTTACCTGTAAGAATGGACAAGAAGAATTTCGTCCTGATATAACACTATTCGTCAATGGACTGCCACTTTGTTTTGTTGAGGTAAAGAAGCCAAATAATCATGGTGGAATGGTTGCAGAAAGTAAGCGAATGAATAAGGAGCGTTTCCCTAATAAGAAATTTCGCCGTTTCATCAACATTGCCCAATTGATGATTTTCTCCAATAATATGGAATATGACACATTGGGCGGTATTGTGCCTGTTGAAGGAGCGTTCTATTGCACAGGAGCGAGGAATTCTGCTCCATTCAATTGCTTCAGAGAAGAAAATCCAACAGGTTTGAAAGTTGCACCTTTTCATGCAGAATACCCATATCTAAAAGCTGATGCAGAACAAGAAAAACAAATCTTAGCAGATTACAACAACCAAGTTATACATACAAGCCCTGAATATCAAAGCAATTTAAGTCCATATACACCTACCAATCGTATTTTAACTTCAATGTGTTGTCCTAAACGTCTGCTCTACATTCTTAAATATGGTATTGCATACGTTCGCATGGAACGTGAAGTTGATGGTAAAATTGAAACAACTGACCAAAAGCATATTATGCGTTATCAACAGTTGTTCGCGTCGTTGGCTATTGAGCGCAAACTCACTGAAGGCATAAAGTCGGGATTGATTTGGCATACACAAGGTAGCGGTAAAACGGCTCTATCGTGCCATCTGACCTATATTCTCAATGATTTTTTTGCAAGACAAAATAAAGTAGCGAAGTTTTATTTCATAGTGGATCGTCTTGACTTATTAGAGCAGACTACACAGGAGTTTGAAGCACGAGGATTAGTAGTATCAACAGCTAACACTCGAAAGGAACTAATGGAACAATTCCGCACCAATCAAGCCCAACAAGGTGCAAGTGGGAAAGCAGAAATAACTGTTGTAAATATTCAGCGTTTTGAAAAAGACAACGAGAAGGTAGAACTTAATTTGTATGCAACCAATCTTCAGCGCATTTTTATTCTTGATGAAGCACACAGAGGATATAACCCAGGTGGTTGTTTTCTTGCCAATTTGTTTGATGCTGACCAAAATTCTATAAAAATAGCTTTAACAGGTACTCCGCTTTTGAGCGAAGAACGCGCTTCGTGCAAAGTTTTCGGAAATTATCTGCACACCTATTATTATGACCGCTCAATAGCTGATGGCTATACGCTTAAAATCATTCGAGAAGATATTGAAACGTCCTATCGAGAGAAACTTACTGAGGTTCATGAGAAACTTGAAACCTTGGTTAAGAAAAAAGACATCAAGAAAAGCGAGATAATAGAGCATGATAATTATGTAGATGAACTTCTGCGCTATATTACCAACGATTTGGTCAATTTTCGTAAGATACAAGGCGATAAAACCTTGGGGGGAATGATTATTTGCGAGACCAGCGGTCAAGCAGAAAAACTTTTCGCTCACTTCGATAAGATACAAAAGGAAATCAATGATAAGCAAAATCTTCGTGCAGGTTTGATACTTCACGATTATGGGGACAAAGAAACACGTAAGCAGATAATTAAGGACTTTAAGAAGAATATGACTATTGATATTCTCATTGTCTTTAATATGCTGCTTACAGGTTTTGATGCACCAAGATTAAAGCGACTTTATTTCGGACGTAAGCTCAAAGACCACAATCTTCTTCAAGCTATAACACGTGTAAACCGACCATATAAGGATATGCGTTATGGATTCCTTATTGATTTTGCTGACATTAAGCGCAATTTTGAAGAAACCAACGAAGCTTATTTACAGGAATTAAATCGTTTCAATGATGTCAAGGAAACTGGTGAGGGTAATAATACCGAAACCTTTGCACAAGTAATAGAGAACAAAGAAGAGATATTTGAGCAAATGAAAGAAATCAGACAGGTGCTGTTTGATTACTCATACGACAATGCCGAAGATTTCTCTACAGAAATCTCTACTGAAGAAGACAAGGCTGTTTTACTTGACCTCAAGCATGCACTCGTTGCTGCCAAGAATATGGCAAATATAGTTCGCACTTTTGGTGATGACGAAATGAGGGAGCAGTTCTCTAAGTTGGAATTAACAAAGCTCCCGGAATTATTGTCAGAAGTGCAGCACCGTATAAACATTATCAATCAAAAGGAAGCATTCAAGATGAGCGATGAAACAAAGTTGCTTATCAATGAAGCTATGCTTGATATAGAATTTGATTTCTCAAAGATAGGTTCAGAAGAACTGCATATCATTGGCGGAACGAGAGCTTTAAAGGAAAAGTGGCAACGTGCTATTACTGCTTTCACCAACAATTTCGACCAAGACGACCCCGAGTTTGTTACGCTTAGGGAAGCATTCACCGAACGCTTCAAAGAACACGGCTTTGTTGTAGATACTGTGGCAAAGTTTAACGAAGAAACCAAAGCTCTCGATGATGTGATGAAGCGTTTGCAAGAGATACAAGTAAGAAACAATGCACTCTTGAAGAAGTATAACGGAGACGCAAAGTTTGCACGTGTCCACAAGCGCATACGTGAAGTGAATAAGAAAAGAGAAGTAGAACATAAAGCTCCTATGTTCTCATTCAAAGACGAGGAGATAATGGTTATTCTAAAAATAATAAAAGAAGATATTGATGCCAAAGTGTATGACAAGAGCGATATTTTGAAAAAAGATGCTTTCTTCTCACGCACTGTTCTGTCGTTGATTAGCGGTTGCTTGTATCAGTTTCCACAAATAAAGCCAGAAATGGACGACTATACGTTTATCAAGGAGCGAGTGGCTCAGCAATATCTTAATCAATATAACGCAACTTACGGACATTCATAACTATGGATATAAAAGAGCAAACCATACGTCTTATAGACGAATTGAAGGCTACCTGTGCCAATTACGGTATGGGAAATGATGGTAACGAGTATAAAATTATAACGCAGGTTTTCTTATATAAATTTCTAAACGATAAGTTTGGATATGAAATTAAAAACGCACGCAGCGAAATAGCAAAGAAAATCAAGGAAGCCGATAAATGGGAAGTTGCCTACGCAGAACTTTCTGATAATGAACGAATGTTATTACAAAGTTCGTTGAGTGCCGACGTACCTATTCTTGAGCCATATCATCTTATTTCCAACCTTTGGAATCAACAGAGCAAAGGCGACTTTGATACCATTTTCGACAATACCATGACCGATATTGCCGAAAAAAATGCAGATATTTTCTCTACTCAGACCACAGATAACACCAAAATACCACTCTTTGAAACCCTGACCAACTTTGTTACCGATACGGCTCACCGTGCTGATTTTGCACGTGCGCTGGTCGATAAATTGGTTAATTTCTCTTTTGAAGGAGCATTTGAGAAGCATTACGATTTCTTCGCCTCTATCTTCGAATATCTTATCAAAGACTATAACACCGCTGGTGGTGGGAAATATGCAGAATATTACACTCCACATGCTATTGCTACCATTATGGCACGCTTGCTTGTGGGGGATGAAACCGACTTGCACAGTCAAGAATGTTACGACCCTTCGGCAGGAACAGGTACACTCCTTATGGCACTTAGCCATCAGATAGGGGAAGACCGTTGCACTATCTTCTCGCAAGATATTTCACAACGTTCCAACAAGATGTTGAAACTTAATCTACTTCTCAATGGACTTGTATCATCGTTAGACTATGCTATCCAAGGCGATACCCTTGTAGCACCTTATCATAAAAGCGATGATGGACAAAGCTTGCGTCAATTTGATTTTGTTGTGAGCAATCCTCCGTTTAAGATGGATTTTTCTGGCACACGTGAAAAGATAGCTGCCCAACCTGCACGCTTTTGGGCTGGTGTGCCTAATATTCCTGCCAAGAAAAAGGAATCAATGGCTATCTACACTTGTTTCATTCAGCACGTTATCAATTCGCTAAAAGATACAGGAAAGGGAGCTATTGTTATTCCTACGGGGTTCATTACGGCTAAGAGTGGTATTGAAAAGAAAATATTAAAACGCATTGTTGACGAACGTTTGGTTTATGGTTGTGTGTCAATGCCAAGTAATGTGTTTGCTAATACTGGCACTAATGTCTCGGTACTATTCTTTGATAAATCGGCATCAGCCGATAAGGTGGTTCTCATTGATGCCAGCAAATTGGGCGAGGAATATAAAGAAAGCAATAACCAAAAGAAGCGATTGCGTGATTTTGAAGTTGAGCAGATTGTTACTACTTTTCGTGAATGTAAATCCGTTGACGACTTCTCGGTCTGCGTATCCTATGAAGAAATCAAAGAAAAAGGCTATTCTCTTTCCGCTGGGCAGTATTTTGACATTAAGATAGAGTATGTGGATATTACCGAAGAGGAATTTAACGCTCGTATGTCTGCCTTTCGTCAGACACTTACTCAGCAGTTTGCCGAAAGTCATAGACTTGAGGAGGAAATTATGCGTCAGCTTGACAACTTGAAATTTAATGAGAACGTCAGATTAGAATAATGGTTACAAGAGAAGAATTATTAACTCTACTTAATAGTACAGAAACGTATAGGATAGAGCGCACTGCCTCAATCACCAATATGGATAAATTTCAAGAGGCAATATGTGCGTTTTCTAACGATTTACCCAATTCCCGAAAAAAGGGATACCTTATTTTGGGCGCAGAGGATAATGGTTCTTTATCGGGGTTAAAAGTTGATGATAATCTGATGAAGAAAATTGCTGGTATCCGTTCTGATGGTAACATTCTCCCACTGCCAATGATGTCGGTAGAGAGATTTGAGTTCAACGAAGGAGATTTATTGGTCGTGGAAGTCTCACCAGCCTTACTCCCTCCAGTGCGCTATCGTGGACGGACTTTTATTCGTATAGGTCCACGACGTGACATTGCTACCGAGTCTGAAGAAAGAGTTCTTTTGGAAAAGAGAACATCTTATATGGCAACTTTTGATGCTATGCCTTGTTTTGGAACTTCCTTGAAAGATATAGATACATCGTTTATAGTTCAAGAATACCTTCCTCAGATTATAGATCCAGAAATACTAATACAGGATAAACGCCCTCTTAAAGAACAACTGGCATCCATCCATCTTTATGACATGGTGAATGATTGTCCTACTAATGCGTGCATTATTCTTTTTGGAAGAAATGCTTCTTTTTTCTTGCATGGCTGTTATGTGCAGTATGTGCATTTTGGAGGAGAAGACAATGGCAGCGAAATTCTAAACGAAAGACAAATAAGGGGAAGCCTTTATACAGTATTGCCCAAATTGGAGAGTTTCGTCAAAAATGCAATTGTCACGGCACGACCTGTGCCTATCAGTATGCTCCGTGAGCAGATTGTATTTAACTATCCAGAGTTGGCTCTTAGAGAATTGCTGATGAATGCTTGTATGCACCGAGATTATCAATCAAATATGCCTATCAGAATCTATCAGTTCTCCAATCGCATTGAAATTCTCAATGCGGGAGGCTTATACGGAGAGGCACGTCCCGAAAACTTCCCAACCATTAACGACTATCGCAACCCAGTGATAGCAGAAGCTATGCGAGGAATGAAATACGTCAATATGTTTAACCGAGGAATTCAGCGTGTAAAAAATATGTTGGCTGAAAATGGAAATCCAGAGCCATATTTCGATGTGAGTAAAATCACTGCTTTCGAGGTAACAATACGCCCATCTTTGTCACTTAACTTAGTCAGTGATGGAGAAAAAGTGACTAAGTCAGCGACTAAGTCAACCGAGATGATGAACGAGGTCATCGCCTTTTGTCAACAACCTCGGAGCCTTACAGAGATCATGAAACATCTACAATTGAAACATCGCAACAATGCAAAGTCTCGATACGTAGACCCATTGATAGAAGGAGGATTTATCGAAATGACCATACCAGATAAACCAAATAGTAGAAATCAAAAGTATGTGAGGGCTTCATCTTAGTCATTTTAACTTAGTCACTTGTGGTGACTAAGATAATTTTGACGAAGAAAGTACAAATACAAAAATGAGAACATCATCTTTAAGGCAAGTTCCAATTTGTGAATCGCAATTCACAAATTAGGCAGAAATGCCTGAAAAGTTGCGGAAAGCTGCACCAAGTATTGATGAATTACAGAAATTGCTGTAAACAAATGAAGAAATATAAGCTGGGAGAGATTGCAACAATAATCAATGGAGTCTCTTATAATCCCAAAGAAATAATCGACGATGGCATTCGGATTCTAAGGGGGGGTAATATACAAGAAAATGACCTCAAGTTGGAAGATAACGATGTCTTTCTTCCGTTTTCTTACAAAAATGCAAGCAATCAAATACAATGGGGAGACACCATTATTGTTGCTTCTACAGGAAGTTCCATTACATTAGGGAAGGTTGCAACCTGTTTTGAAACTTTGCCTAACACACAAATTGGAGCTTTTCTCCGTATCATTCGCCCAAAAGATAAGAAGTGGGCAATGCTCATTTCTATGTGGCTACATAGTTCAACCTTCAAAGATTATATACTCAAGCAGGCAAAAGGAACAAGCATCAACAATATACGCAAAGATTACTTAGAAGAGTTTACCCTTCTTTGGTCTGAAAATGAGGTTAATGGAATTTCTCGTTTGTATCTGAATATAGCAAACAAAATAGCCCTTAATCGTGCGATAAATCATAATTTACCGACACTTGACCGTTCATCAAAAGAGGAAGAAGGGAATCGCGTAGCTTAGTGAGTTGAATTATCTCTTCCGTTGCCAACTTCTTTTGCTCCCATATGGATTTTATACGTTCCGTGTATATGTCTCTCAGTTGTTTGGGAACATTTATTGCTTTGTATCTCAGAAGATTTTCTTGACTTATTTTCTTTTGAATCGACCCTGTTTCAATCATTTTTACGGGTATGCTTTTGAGCAAGAAATAGGTATAAATAAGATGTGCCCTGTCCTTTGGCAATATGATGTGAGCGTGATTGTTTACCCAAACTTCTCCCCAAACATATTGTACAACAGGAAAACCATTTGAATCTGATGTTGACCCATCTTCAGCAAGAAGCAAAATGTCATAATCAAAGATAAAGTCGTCTATATAATCCATTATACCAGTCGCACCGTAATAGGGGAACTCCCCTTTTCTTTCAGATCGTTGTGCATTTGACAAGGGTATTCGCTTGAAATCTTCCAAATCAACAAGTACTCGTAATGGCGAGTGAGTCCACCCTTTAGGAATGTATTTCTTTAAAGCATCAGAGTAAATCATCTCTCCACCATTTGACTTGTACGGCTTGCCATTCTCATCGGGAAAGTCGAACTGCACGAACCAGTAGTCGTAGAGTTGCTTGGCCATCGCCTCTAAATTATGATTTAGCGAACGATTAAGCTGCATCTTTTTCGTAATGCTAATAATGATATTACCGATATTCTCTTGCTCTTGAGGAGAGAATGTCGGTAATTCATATCTCATTATCTGCTCTTTATCACCACGTGGCATTTTGCTCCCTTTTGCACCTTTCATCGCATATTCAAAAAATCTATCTTGTAGCAAGACGGCATATAAGAAAGAACTCTTGTTACTTTTTTTCACTCTGAAGACAAGAACATCAGTCGAAGCTCCTCCTTCTTTATTTGCAAGCCATACTTTCTTCAGATAGGGACGTATGTTAGCCACCAATACATCACCTTCTCGATAATGTGTTAGCGAACATACTACGGGGGGAAGGTTTGTTGCAAAGGTTTTTCCTTCTTTATTAGGAAAAAGAGAGTCTGTAGTAACATAATCTGCTAATGAAATGCTGTTACTACTAATCTTATCTTCTACGAATGTTGCTATATCCGATAACTTCATTTTTGCTAGTATTTTACTGCAAAGATACAGTTCACAAAGCAAAATGACGAAGAAATCAAAGATAAAGTAGCTATAATCAGCCTATAAACTTGCGATGTGCAATCTTAACATTGGTTTGATTGACCATAGCATAGTGTAAAGTGGTATCAATCTTTACATGCCCTAACAGTTTCTGTACTTGCTCAATCGGCATCCCCTTATCAATAGCCATTGTTGCTAAAGTGCGCCTGAACTTATGTGGGTGCACTTTGCTAATGCCAGCTTTTCGCCCTAATTGCCGTAATCGCACCTCTACACCACTTATTGTTAGGCGATTATGTGGTGAAGATAATGATACAAAAAGTGCAGGGTTATTGTCTTTACGGCTTTCCAAGTAGCGTTTAAGGTGGATTTTGGTGCGAGCATTAAAATATACCTCTCGTTCTTTATTACCCTTGCCAAAGACCACGCATTGCCGTTCCTGAAAATCTATATCTTCTCGGTTCATCTTTGCTAATTCACCTACACGCATACCCGTAGAAGCCAACAAATCAACCATCGCAAGGTCACGCATCTCGTGGCAGGTATCACGCAATACTTCCATATTTTCATCACTCAGCACTTCCTTTACAAGGCTTTCCGTTCTAACCTTGTGTATTCTTCGCACAGGGCTTTTACCAATATAGTCCTCGTCTTCCAACCATGCAAAAAAGCTGGAGAAGATGCGCCGAAGATTATCTATGGTAACACGGCTTGAAAGTCTTTCTTCTTGATAGTCAGAGAGGTAATTGCGAATGTCGTTTGTAACTATCACGTCTATCTTTTTGGTCAACTTTGCAAGCAGGGCTTCTATTGAGCTGCGATAATAATGCAAAGTTTTATCCGAACAGCCTTCCATCTTCTTGGCAGCAATAAAAGCATTAAGCAATTCATTATTAGCCTTATTTCTTTGCGACACTTCATCGCCTAATTGTTTGATTTCTATGCTCTTAAAGTTGTCATTCAATACTGTATTAAGAAATAACAACTGCTCAGGACTCAAATTTTGAGCCATTGCAGTTACTATTCTCGTTTTTACTTCTTCTTTCATAGGATTTTTAGTCGCATTATACAAAAAATGAGCGAAAGGACAAAAAAGTAAATCATAATTTAGTGATGCCTGACCGTTCATTAAAAGCGGCAGGAGTTCGTCACGCTGCTTAGATAATTGTTGTATTTCTTCTTGTAGTTTGACCATCTGTGCAAAGATGGGAGATATTCGTTTCTCGAATTTATCTACAATGTCTTTGTTATCAGGAATGGCGATTGTACTTTGCTGTAGATGGTCTTGCGTAATATGCCCCATCGTTGTTTTTCTCGCTTCTGCCATTTTCTTGAAGACTTCCACGTTGGAAAAGCCACACTAATTTGACCCACCCTGGCAAGTATTTTAGACCCAGTAAGGTTAAAATAATGAGACCCACCTCGCCAAAATAAGAATGACCCTTTGAAACGCTAGTTTTTTAGGGTCATTTTGTAGTTTTGTGTTACTGCCCTGGCCGGCATTAAAAACATAAAACTATTATTTATATGACAAAATTAAAGAATTTATTGCGCTGTTACGCATCTGGTATGGGAATAAGAAGTATTTCTAGTACTTTCCATATATCTCGTAACACCCTCCGCAAGTATGTCCGTAAATTCCAAGAAAGTGGCTTGTCCATGGAGCAAATTCTGTCGCTTTCAGATGATAAGCTAGCGGACTTGTTTTCAGATGGGCATTCTCGTAACCGTCCGCCTTCTGCTCGTAAGTTGGAGTTAGAGGCACTTGTTCCTGATTATGTGAAACGGCTTAGCAAGAAGGGTGTTTCTATCTTATCT
>JABZGO010000150.1 GCA_015259305.1 Alloprevotella tannerae
ACACAATCGAGCCCGTTGCGCAGCAAGATTTCATCGCGCCAGACTTCAATTTTCTCCGCGATGTCCGTCGGCAGATGCGGTGCGGCGCGCAGCTCATCAAGCTGCATCGATACTTGTCGACTCAGGCGAGCTATTAGTTCCCGTCCGGCGGCATCCGTGAGCATCAAATCTTGGCGAAAAGCCATTAAGCGCTCGCCCAGATAGCACAAGATCTCAAGCGCCGCGCCCCAATCGGCTTGTGCCTGTCGCTCCTGAGCGGTTTCTATCCAGCGCGCCCCGCTACCGGCGAGTAGCAAGCGATCAGTCGACGTTTGCGGCCGAAAAAGCGTTCGCTCCACGGCCGTTTGCAATTCTGTCAGCGCCGCTACTGAAGCAGCCGCTTTCCCCGTCTGCTCAGCGCGTCGCATTTCGATATAGTCGGCTACGTTTTCAAACGATTCACGATGGATTCCGCCGACGGCAATCGTCAAATCTCCGACGCGTATAACCAGTTTTCGATCGCGGTCTATCCTGACAATATAACCCTCCAAGCCCACCATTGGGCCGGAAGTTATACGCACGAGCTGACAACCGGCGTAATGTTCAAACGGATGAAGCAGAAAACGAAGACGCGTAACGTCAAGTTCGGCAATCTTCATAAAGGGACGCATCACGGCGTTAGGAATTCGCGCCACGCAACGCGTAGCATAATCGTGCGCCAAGTGCAGTTCGGGCAGGCATTCTTTGAAGTAAGCCTCGATAGCCTTTACTTCGCCTTGAATAAAGATGAGTCCGCTAATCGTCGGGCGCAATTGCTTGCACACTTTGTCGTGATTACGAATATAATTGCACGAGCGATGTACGAACGTAGGAAAGCAATTGTCCGCCTTCAGCTTTTGTATGATGTACTTGAGTCGGGCATTGTGCGTAAAGAAGTAGCTCCAATCAGCATCGAGGGCCGATCCTGATGCAGCATGGGCCGGCTGCCGTTGCGTCCGCCGCATGCTCGTCGCCGCAGGGCCTTCTATTGTATTGTCTTCTTTACGTTCCGCCATTATTTCAACGCAATGTGGCGACACCCGCGCCAAACTTCTTCAGAATATTGCGTGCAAATATAAAGAAAATCATCCGACATTTTTATATAAAGTAGTAAAAAACGCGGCCTTAGTCGTGGCGTTTTTTTACATTGGCCGACTGTAAACCTATAATGGTACAAAGGCAAAGATCGGAAGACTTGCCGGCTGCAAGGGCGAAGCGTTGGCGGAAGCTACCGTAGCGAAACGCACTGAGAGCGCCAAGTGCGGCGAGACTGTAGCCTTTTCAAAACGGCCTTAAGAGGGCGATGGGAGGAGGCTTGCGACCATTTATCGAACAAGACCTTCAAGACGATCAACAGGCACGTTTTTCGCATTTCGCCCACACTTAGCATACAACTTACGAGAACAACCTCAGAGAATCCTCGGAAGGGCTGCGCATAGATCAGCATAGGTCTTCTCAAAATCACGCGTATACCACGGATCAGCCACATCACGGTCTTCGCCGATCAGCGTCATCAATAGGCTTATCTTGTCCGCTTTATCTTCTATGCCTATCATAGGAAGCCGGCGAAGGTTGTTTCTATCCATCACGAAAATCCGGTCATAATAATCATAGTCGGCTTGCGTCATCTGCCGCGCCGCCCTATGCTCGAATGGGACGCCATGATTGCGCAGGCAATGCTGAGCCGGAGGATACATATCGTTACCTATTTCCTCTGTCGACGTAGCTGCACTATCTATCTCAAACTCCCGTTCTCTTCCGGCGTCTTTTGCCAGCTTCTTCATCAGAAATTCAGCCATCGGACTTCGGCATATATTGCCATGACATACAAAGAGAATCTTCTGCTGCTTCATACCTTATTTTTCGGGCAAAGATAAGCATTTGCTTTGAATGAAACTCAAATGCCTCGCGCTTACATCCAAGCACTTTAATCGATTGTCTGCGCCACCCATCACCTCAGGAGAAAGGGGCAGACTTATATGCTGTTTCGATTGATTCGCACACAATCAAGCTACTTCGCCTAAATCGACCTAAGGCAGGCGATTTTCACAAACTTGCGGCCAAAAACGAAGGGGCAGGCCTGCGTCGCGCTCGCTAAGGTAGCGATATGTTTTTGGTTTGCTACCGCCAAACGATGGTTTGCTCAAGGCAAACGATGATTTGCTGCCACCAAACGATGGTTTGCTGCCGGCAAACGAAATATTTGCCCCTCTGCTCTACCTCTCGGCGCGGCCAATGCCTACCAAAAACGGCCCGCGCCCGACGTTTGCCCCACCGGAAGGAGCAGCGAAAGCGGCCAAATGTCCGACAAACGGACGCGCTGCGGCTTCGCTCCACGCCTCCACACGTTTCCCGCTGACAGATGCTGGAAAAAGTAACCACGAAAAAAGAACAATTGCGCGATGAAATGGTCCATTTTCAATACTTCTTTATACATTTGCAAGCTATACAGGGGCTTGCGATCAATACTTCTCGGCCGCTGTATGGGCTAAACACAATAAAAAAAACAATGTATACCTTCAGAAACAACACGCCGCGCGCCACAAAGCGCGCAGAGGGAGCGGCCAAAAGGCTCCGGCTACTGCTCTGCTGTAGCTTAGCGCTCTTAGGCGGCCTGCTGGTGAATGCACGCGCGCAGCAGGGGCCGACTACACCAAGCAAAACTTACAGCGTGGGCGATAAAATCCCGGCTTTTTCCGTTCAGATGAGCAATGGGCTGACGCTGACCGATGCTGATCTCAAAGGAAAGGTTTCGGTCTTGGTATTTTTCAATACGGGATGCCCCGATTGTCGCCGCGAATTGCCCCACTTGCAAAAAATGAGTGAGCGCTTTCCCGACGTAACCTTTATCTGTATCTCTCGTGCAGAAACGGAAGAGTCGATCAAATCCTTTTGGGCGGCTAAGCAACTGACACTTCCTTATTCCGCACAGACGGATCGGCAATTGTATGATGCGTTTGGGGCGAAAGGTTTACCAAAGCTCTATTTGGTCAATAAGGACCACGTCATCTGCTGCACCTACTCCGACCGCTTGAGTAAGCGAGTTTTAGTTCGTCAAATCAAGAAGTTGCTTTATGAACAATAATCAGTTCAACCTGAAATTTCGCCTCATCTTGATGAATTTTCTGGAGTTCGCCGTTTGGGGAGCTTACCTGACGGCTATGGGGCGCTACTTAGGCAACATCGGACTCAGCACTGAGATTGCGTGGTTCTACTCTATCCAAGGCGTAGTCTCGATTTTTATGCCGGCTTTAATAGGTATGATCGCCGACCGCTTTGTGCCGGCGCAGCGACTTTTGGGCATTTGTCATTTATTAGCGGGCACGCTGCTCATTGCGGCCGCACTCTATCAGCAGAGCACGCCGACGTGGAGCTTTGGCATTTTCTTTACGCTCTATACTTTGAGCGTGGCTTTCTACATGCCAACGCTGGCGCTCTCCAACTCCGTTGCCTATACAATATTAACGCGTGCCGGTATGGATACGGTGAAAGATTTTCCGCCCATACGCGTCTTTGGCACGATCGGCTTCATCTGCGCGATGTGGTTTGTCGACCTCGCCGGGTTCCAAGCCGACTATCGTCAGTTTATTGCTTCAGGTGTGCTCAGCTTGGTGCTCTTTGCTTACGCCTTCACGCTACCCGCTTGCCCCATCATCAAAGACGGGCGCAAAAAGAGCTTTGCTGAAGCCTTCGGCCTCAACGCTTTTGCCCTCTTTAAGCGCAAGGATATGGCGCTGTTCTTAATCTTCTCGATGCTGCTTGGCGTCAGCTTGCAGATTACGAATAGCTTCGCGAACCCTTTCATAAGCAGCTTCGCGTCAATGCCGGAATACGCCGATACGTTTGGCGTGCAGCACACAAATATCATTATCTCGATCTCGCAAATCAGCGAAACGTGTTGCATATTGCTGATTCCGTTCTTCCTAAAGCGCTTCGGCATCAAAAAAGTTATGATCATCGCGATGGCTGCGTGGGTCTTCCGCTTCGGCTTATTCGGCTTGGGCGATCCCGGCTCAGGACTTTGGATGTTCATCCTCTCAATGTTTGTCTACGGCGTCGCGTTCGACTTCTTCAACATCAGCGGCTCGCTCTACATTGATCGGGCCACGGACGACAGCATCCGCTCTGCCGCGCAAGGATTATTTATGCTAATGACCAATGGTATTGGCGCAACGGTCGGCACATTGGGCGCACAATGGCTGATTAACAAGATGACGCACCCCATATCGCACAATGGGAACATTTATACCGTAGGCGATTGGCCAACGTGCTGGTTTATTTTCGCCGGCTACGCACTTTGTGTCCTCGTTCTCTTTACGCTCATGTTCCGAGAACGCACAAAAACGGCCGCATAATCAGGCTTCAGAAAGGAAAAACGAAGCTCTTGCGCAAAAAAAACGATTTTTTTGGCGTAAGGGCTTTGTTAGTTCTACGAAAACTCCTACCTTTGCAACCGCAAAACAAAAGCATGCACTGCTAGCTCAGTTGGTAGAGCAACTGACTCTTAATCAGTGGGTCCAGGGTTCGAATCCCTGGCGGTGTACGAAAGAGGTTTATCTGACAAGGATAGACCTCTTTTATTTTTCCTTTGATCTGCGCCTTCATTTATCGTCTTCTTACGACGCCAAATGCCATTCCGACTCCGCCTAAGTTGATCAGCCGCTTACGGGATACCGACCTAAACAACTTTTTCTTCAACCGCAGCTCACCCAAACCCTACACTGCGATGCTTTAGTCTCTCCGGAAGCCACATAAATTCGATGAGGCGCCACCGTCATCGTGACCGGCGCACCCCAAGCCTCACCCGCACAAACCGCTCCCCCCCCCTGACGCCGCCCAACC
>JABZGO010000151.1 GCA_015259305.1 Alloprevotella tannerae
CATCAAGGCACGCAACATGTTTAGCGAAACATTGCTGCTCTTCTTCGGCATACATACGGCAAATGCCGCCGTCCTTGCCGCAAGGCAGATGGCCGGGGACATGAAGAAGGCGGCTTGATAAAAAATGAGGTGATTTTATATCCATCCATAGGCAGGTATGGAAGGGACAGGTGTGCCCATACGGCTCGACATTTGGGAGTTTTTGCGCGCAAAGCACATCAAGTACTCTTCCAAAGACGACTTTCAAGAAAAGAATCCGGCATTTGACAGTCTCCAGAGATTCCTAAGAGGGAATTAACTGAATTACCCTAAGTAGATATCGTGATTTAAGAGAAAAGATATAAACTTGTGAAGAGAAAGTGATTAAAAGACATAAATGAATTTAGCGAAACGAAGCCTTTAAACCAAAAAAACTTTGTATTTTTGCGATAACAATGAACTATGACTATATGGAAGTAAACGGACGATTCGATCATTTTAATTTTAACGTAACAGACTTAGAACGCTCTTTGCTTTTTTACAAAGATGCTTTAGGCTTAAAGCCTGTTGGAGAAATAAATGGCCCGGATGGTGCTTTTAAGATTGTGTATTTAGGTGACGGTTTATCAACTTTTAGGTTAGAGCTGACTTGGTTACGTGATCATCCCGAAGCATATAATCTTGGTGAATGCGAATTTCATTTGTGCTGTCGTGTGCCCGGAGATTATGAGGCTATGCGTGCATTCCACAAAGAACGTGGGTATGTCTGTTTTGAAAACGAAGAAATGGGCTTGTATTTTATCAAAGATCCTGATGGTTACTGGATAGAAATACTGCCTTCTGAACAATAAAATCATTTAATTAAACATAGTTGTTATGGAGAACCAAAGCGTACTAATTCGTGAGTGTGAAGAGAAAGCAAAAGTATGGACGACTTCACCGCTTTACGATGAGAAGACACAGGCATCTGTACGTAAAATGCTAGAGAATCCGGATAAATCCGAATTGATAGATGCTTTTTATAGAACATTAGAGTTTGGTACTTCCGGCCTACGCGGCATTATGGGGCCGGGTACGAACCGTATGAACATTTACACGGTTGGAGCTGCAACGCAAGGTATGGCTAATTATCTATTGCAGCACTTTAAAGACAGAAATGAAATATCTGTGGCTATCGGTCACGACTGCCGTAATAACAGTCGCTTGTTTGCCGAGACTGCTGCCCAAATTTTCTCTGCCAATGGCATAAAAGCATATCTCTTTGATGCAATGCGTCCGACGCCTGAGATTTCTTTTGCTATCCGCCATTTAGGGTGTCAGGCCGGCGTTATTCTAACGGCCAGTCATAACCCTAAAGAGTATAATGGTTATAAAGCTTATTGGGATGATGGTGCGCAAGTGTTGCCACCGCACGATATTGGCATTATTGAAGAAGTGGGAAAAGTAGGCGCTGAGGATATCAAGTTCAAAGGCAATAACGATTTGATTCAGATTATCGGCGAGGAGATTGACCGAGAGTTCTTGCAGAAGATTCACACATTGTCCATTGATCCTGAAGTTATCAAGCGTCAGAAAGATCTCTCAATCGTTTACACGCCTATTCATGGAACCGGGAAGATTCTTATTCCGGAGTCGTTGAAGCTATGGGGATTTGAGAACGTGCATACTGTGCCGGAGCAAATGGTTGAGTCGGGCGACTTCCCAACAGTCGTAAGTCCGAATCCGGAAAATGGTGAAGCGCTTGAGATGGCGATTAATTTGGCTAAGAAGATCGACGGAGATATTGTAATGGCCTCTGATCCCGATGCAGACCGTGTCGGTATGGCTTGCAAAGACGATAAAGGCGAGTGGGTGCTAATTAATGGTAACCAAACCTGTATGCTTTTCTTATACTATATTATCAAGAATCGCATTGCACAAGGTTTGATGAAAGGCAATGAGTTTATTGTAAAGACGATTGTTACGACAGAGTTAATTGCAGAAATAGCAAAGAAGAACAACATCAAACTATTCGACGTCTATACTGGCTTTAAATGGATCGCTCGTATGGTTCATTTAGAAGAAGATCAAGGTAGCTTGAAGTATATTGGTGGTGGCGAAGAGAGCTATGGCTTTATGGCTGAAGACTTTGTTCGCGATAAAGATGCTGTTTCAGCTTGCTCTTTGTTAGCTGAGATCTGTGCTTGGGCGAAAGATCAAGGTAAGACGTTGTACGATGTTTTAATGGACATCTATTTAGAGTATGGCTTCTCATACAATAAAGCAGTTAATATTGTTAAGCCTGGTAAGTCTGGAGCAGAAGAAATTAAGGCAATGATGGAAAACTTCCGCACCAACAGACCAAAAGAGTTGGGTGGTAGCAAAGTCATTTTGACAAAAGACTTCCAATTGTTGAAGGCCTACGATGGAGATGGCAACGAGACAGCAATCTCTATGCCGCAGTCAAGTAATGTTCTTCAATGGTATACAGAAGATGGCACGAAAGTCAGCGTTCGCCCTTCAGGTACTGAACCCAAGATTAAGTTCTATGTAGAAGTACGGGGTGAGATCGGATGTACTAATTGTTATAAAGGAGCTTGCGCCGATGCTGGTGAAAAGGTCGAGATGATTATGCGTGAACTAGAGAAAAACTAAGTCAGTTCGACCATATATTATATATGCCGCCTGCCTTACTTTTTATGGTAGGCGGCATGTCTTTAATGTTTCACGCTTAACCTGATTATGATCAATGGGGAAAGAGGCTTATTGGATTATATTTTGTAGCGACACTATTTTGTTGACAGAGGAGAAGCGCTTACCTATAGCTAAGACTTGTCCGCTTCATTTAGAGGTATGGCAAACTGTTATAACTCTACCAGAATTAAATGGAAGGCCTTGCTTCTCCGTTCAAATCTCTACGCCTATTACCCAAGCCACCTTCACAATGATGTCTTTGCGGCAAAGCTATTATCATCTTCCTTTTGAAGAGTACCTAATGGCAGGCAAGGCACGAGAATTACAGTATTGGGATACTACGACTAAGTTTTGTGGCGTATGTGGATCCCCAATGAAATCCCACACCACAATCTCAAAACGCTGCATTAATTGTGGAAAAGAGATTTGGCCCTCTTTAGCTACGGCCATTATCGTTGCGATTACGCGAGGCGAAGAGATTCTTTTGATTCAGAGCCGAAATTTTACAGCCAATTATATGGGATTAGTGGCTGGTTTTGTTGAGACTGGCGAATCTTTAGAAGAGTGCGTACACCGCGAAGTGCTGGAAGAGACAGGATTAAAGATTAAGAATCTCTCTTATTTTGCCAGTCAACCTTGGCCTTATCCCTCAGGTCTGATGGTCGGCTTCAAAGCGGAATATGATAGTGGACAACTTTGTTTGCAGCGATCCGAGCTTAGAAAGGGCGGATGGTATAGATTCGACGCTTTACCTGAAATTCCAGGGCCAATGAGTTTGGCGCGCATACTAATAGATGATTGGTTACGTTCTTTTTCTATACACCTTTAACACTTGAGATCTTATGGAGCAACAAGGAGGATTTACTGCGGAAGAAAGAAGAGCCTTTCTTATATTGTATCGTAAGGCTCTTCGTGCTGCTCACTACGATTTGCCATTTACCCTTCGCCGAAGAATGCAAATGTTCATAGAGCGAGAATTGGCTGAAGGATTCTCTCTGCACGATGATTTAGGTCTAAATCGTCTCAATACCGCTTTAGCTACGATTCTTGAGACGGTCAACGAAATCGGACTACACGGTGATAGTTTACTCTCTTGCTTGCTCCACGCCGTAGTGATTACCTCTGAACAATTACAGCGCGCCCAACGACTGTTTGGAGAAAGTCTCTGCCGCCCGCTTTCCTCTTACATGAGTGCTGAACGCTTACTTTCTACAAAAGTTGCGGCGATGGAAAGCGATGATTTCCGTAATCTTTTCGTTTCTCAATGCGGAGATATGCGCGTTATCTTGTTGCTTATTGTTGATTGCGTTATCAGGATGCGACAGATCAAAGATACGCCATTTAAGGAAGCACAGCAGAAGCTTTCTATCGAAGCAGCCTACATCTATGCCCCTTTAGCACACAAATTGGGTCTGTATACGATTAAAAGTGAGTTGGAAGACTTATCCTTGAAGTATCTGGAGCACGACGCCTACTATCATATTAAAGACAAACTCAATGCAACCAAAACTGCGCGCGATGCTTACGTCGAACGCTTTATTGCCCCACTTCGAGAAAAACTAGATGCAGAAGGATTACAATATAAAATTAAGGGCCGCACTAAGAGTATTCATTCCATTTGGAAGAAGATGCAGAAGCAGCATTGCGCCTTTGAAGGCGTATATGATCTCTTTGCAATCAGAGTAATCATTGATGCGCCCATTGAAGAGGAAAAAGCACTTTGTTGGAAAGTCTTTTCGCTGATAACCTATGAAT
This sequence comes from Alloprevotella tannerae, assembly GCA_015259305.1. GTDB lineage: Bacteria > Bacteroidota > Bacteroidia > Bacteroidales > Bacteroidaceae > Alloprevotella > Alloprevotella tannerae_B. The sequence goes on from JABZGO010000151.1 coordinate 4,408, forward strand.
ATGAGTCCAATTTAAAGCGCTTGCGCGATTGGCTTACTGTACCTAAAAGCAACGGATACGAGAGTTTGCATATCACGGTACTGGGCCCAAAAGAAAAATGGGTTGAAGTGCAGATTCGCTCTCAACGTATGGATGAAACGGCAGAGCATGGACTGGCTGCTCATTGGCGTTATAAGGGCATCAAGGGTGGGGATGGGAATATCGATTCTTGGCTGGCTAATATCCGGAGTGCTTTAGAGCGTGGCGATGAGCAGTCGCTTTCGGAGAATCTCGGAAGTAAGTTGGAGAAGAGTGCAGTTTACGTCTTTAGTCCTAAGGGAGATTTATACAAACTTCCCGTTGGCGCAAGCATATTAGACTTTGCCTATCATATTCACACCGGTTTAGGTAATCGTTGTGTAGGAGGAAAAATCAATGGAAGAATGTTTCGTTCCGCCAACGTTTGGAA
>JABZGO010000152.1 GCA_015259305.1 Alloprevotella tannerae
CCTTCAAGACGGCATTATGCACAAGGCACAACGCAACAGGGCATTGACCGAGGAAGAGAAGCAACGAAACAAAGCAATCAGTCCGATACGGAGCACCATCGAACGCACCTTTGGCAGTATTCGCCGGTGGTTTCATGGCGGACGATGTCGATACCGGGGACTTGCCAAGACCCATACTCAAAACATTCTTGAAAGCATCGCCTTTAATTTATACAGAACCCCGGGGATAATTATGTCCTCATTTGTAGGATAAGGCATAACCACCCTTGAGGAGCTCGTGCAAGCAGCTCCTCAAAGGGGGGATTTACAACTACTTTCACTCCTTACTGCCACCCCTTTCACTCGCTCCTTTTATGCCAAGAACTCCTCTTTACTCCACCTCCTTATTTTGCAAAGGTCTCATTATACCTTCCTTTCGTGAAGAAAAGCACGTACCATCGTGATGGTACGACAATTCTTTCGTGAGCGTAAACTCGTACTATCACGATGGTACATCATTACTACTTGTTCAGCGTGCTTTTAAAGCTGACGTTGTGTGCCATTTATATTGACTCTAGTTGCCCACAAATGCGTTATGTGAACGAGCAAGTAAGTTGTGATGAAATATAATCTTCCTGAAAGCAGTATAATTAGCGATACGTAAATAGTCTATTCGGAGTATAAGTGAAAAACTATCGTGTATAGGAGTGAAAAACTAAGACTAATTGGAATCGCATATAATATTGTACTAAAGAAAACCGGTCGCTGTATGATCGTTTGTATACAAAAATCATTCTCTACCGGAATAATATCCTTGTAGAGAATGATTTGAATATGTCTTTGTGAGTGTTCTTGCCTTTTATTTTTGATGTGCTGCCACCCAATTGCGTGCATTGACAAAAGCTTGCAACCAAGGCGTGGCATCGTCATTGAGATTGTCGGCCGGATAATAAGCATTTTGCCACGTGAAGATAGAGCGCTCCAAGTGGGGCATCATAGCTAAGTGGCGGCCGTCGGCACTGCATAGTCCGGCAACAGAATAGTCTGAACCATTGGGCGTACCCGGGTAGGCATCGTAAGTATATTTCAATACAATATTATACGCTTCTTCAGCCATCGGCAGGGAGAATTTTCCCTCTCCGTGAGCTACCCAAATGCCCAATTGAGTTCCGCTCATATTACCCAATAAAACACTGTTGTTTTCTGGAATAGAAACGCCTAAAAATGCACTTTCAAACTTATGAGAATCGTTGTGCAGCATCTTTCCGTTTGCCGTATGCTCGGGGTTGATAAGATTGAGTTCCATCATTAATTGACAACCATTACATACACCCAAACTTAAGGTATCTTTTCTCGCATAAAAGCGATCCAAAGCCGCTTTGGCCTGCGGGTTATATAAGAATGCGCCGGCCCAACCCTTAGCACTGCCCAACACGTCTGAGTTGGAGAAGCCACCGCAGAAGACGATAAAGTTAATGTCGTCAAGCGTTTCGCGACCGCTAATCAGATCGGTCATCATCACATCCTTGACATCAAAGCCCGCTAAGTAGAGCGCATATGCCATTTCTCGCTCTCCGTTAGTACCTTTTTCGCGAATGATGGCTGCCCGCAAGCCGCTGGGCTCTCGGCGATCAGGATTTATGTCTAAAGATTTAAACGTTCCGTTAAACTTAAGTGTAGACAGATCAAACTGCAAGGGCTGTTGGCGATAGTTTTCAAAACGTAATTTTGCGCAACCGTTCTTGCTTTGTTTGCAATCTAAGAGATAAGACGTCTCATACCAAACATCACGCAAATAATCTATGCCCAATTGATAAGTGGCATTGCCTTGTTTGAGCAGGATATGGCGCTCCTCAGTCGGTACGCCGATAAGCGCATAGCCGATTCCTTCTTCATCAAGCAGCTCTTGGAAGGCTTCTTCATTTTCATTGGCCACTTGAACGACGATGCCGGGATTTTCAGCAAAGAGAATTTTGATTAAATCTCCTCCGACAAAGGTATCAAGGTTGATTTCCAAACCTCCGTTAACGTTGGCAAAGCACATTTCGAGTAAAGTCGTGATCAGACCACCCGCAGATATATCGTGGCCGGCAAGTAATAAGTTTTGCTTCACAAGACGCTGTACAGCATTGAAAGCATCGCGGAAATAGTCGGGATTTTTTACTACCGGCACATCAGACCCTACCTTCTTCTGCGTCTGAGCGAAGGCGGAGCCACCTAGGCGTAAGTCGTCAAAGGAGAAATCTATATGATAAAGTTTTGAAGCACTGACATCTTTGAGATTGGGCGTCACTACCTGTCTTATGCTATCAACCTCTCCACCGGCAGAAACAATCACCGTTCCCGGAGAGATGATCTTTTCGCCATCAGGATATTGCTGAGAGAGTGAAAGACTATCTTTTCCTGTCGGAACATTGATATTTAAGTCGCAGCAGAAGTCGCTTAGTGCTTCAACAGCTTGATAAAGGCGCGCGTCTTCGCCCTTTTGTGAGCGACAAGGCCACATCCAGTTGGCTGATAATGAAACACTATCCAGCCCTTCGCTTAAGGGAGCCCACACGATATTGGTCAAAGCTTCTGCAACAGAAAGAACACTACCGGCTTGAGGAGAAGCTAAACCGGCCTGAGGTGCGTGGCCGATGGCCGTGGCTATACCATATTTGCCGCGATAATCTAAGGCTACGACGCCGCAGTCAGCCAAAGGCAGTTGTAATTCTCCTACGCATTGCTGGCGTGCAATCTTTCCGGTTACAGAGCGGTCTACTTTATTGGTCAACCAATCCTTACAAGCTACGGCTTCTAATCGTAAAACTTGCGTTAAGTACTCTTCTAATTGGCTATTTTGATAAACGACATTCTCGTATTTGCGCTCAACCGTTTCATCTTGCATAATTGTCTTGGGCGAATGGCCAAACATTTGAGCGACATCCAAATCAAACGGCCGAACACCGTCTGCTTGTTGGAAAGCAAAGTGAGCATCTCCGGTTGTTTCGCCTACGACATACATCGGAGCGCGTTCGCGATCGGCAATCTTTTGAACGTGTGCGAGATGCTCCTCTTGGATAAGCAGTCCCATGCGTTCTTGGCTCTCATTTGCTATGATTTCCTTAGCGCTGAGCGTAGGGTCGCCGATGGGGAGCTTGTCCATCTCGATCAATCCTCCACATTCCTCGACAAGTTCTGATAAACAGTTGACGTGGCCTGCCGATCCATGATCATGAATTGAAACTACGGGGTTAACTTCCTCTTCGCACAATGCGCGAACCAAGTTGTTGGCGCGCTTTTGCATTTCCGGATTGGCGCGCTGAACAGCATTCAACTCAATACCGCTGCTATATCTGCCCGTATCAACGGAAGATACAGAGCCGCCGCCCAAACCTATGCGGTAATTGTCGCCACCTACGACGACGATTTTGTTCCCTTTTGCAGGCTCACCCTTTAAGCAGTCGCGCTTTGTGCCGTATCCGACACCGCCGGCAAGCATAATAACTTTATCATAGCCGTATTTCTCTCCGTTTTCCTGGTGTTCGAAAGTGAGAACAGAGCCGCAGATCAGTGGTTGCCCGAATTTGTTGCCAAAGTCGCTTGCTCCATTAGAGGCTTTAATCAGAATTTGCTCAGGTGTTTGATAGAGCCACTTGCGCACAGGCAAAATATCTTCCCAAGGATGTCCGCCATCTAAACGCGGATAAGCTGTCATGTAGACTGCAGTTCCAGCAATGGGCCACGAGCCTGTACCTCCGGCCATACGATCTCTGATTTCGCCGCCCGTTCCTGTTGCTGCGCCATTAAAAGGCTCTACAGTCGTCGGGAAATTATGTGTCTCAGCTTTAAGAGAAATAACACTCTTTATATCCTTAATGATAAAGTAGTCGCTGGTTGAATGGTCTTGCGGAGCGAATTGCTCTATCGTGGGACCTTCAGAGAAGGCTACATTGTCTTTGTAGGCAGAAACAATTTTGTGGGGATGCTCATTGGTCGTCTTTTTTATCATAGCAAATAAGCTGGAGGGCATCTCTTTTCCATCAATGATAAAGGTTCCTCCAAAGATCTTGTGACGACAATGCTCTGAATTGATTTGTGCAAAACCAAATATTTCGGAATCTGTCAGGCGTCTGCCTTGTTGCTCTTCTACATTATGAAGGTAGGTAATTTCTGCAGCAGATAAAGCCAGTCCTTCTTCTTCATTGTAGCGTTCAATATCTTCTATAAATTGGATAGGAGTTGGTTCTCTTTTTGTTATAAATACGTTTTGGTCAAGGTTATGATAGAGGTGCTGGAGCATTGGGTCATATTCAGCCGTCTCATCCTCAACAAGGAAGAACTCTTCTATACGAGTAATTCCCTGTATATTCATATTTTGAGTGATTTCAACGGCATTGGTACTCCAGGGGGTAATCATTTCCGGACGTGGCCCAATAAACAAACCTTCTATGGTTTGCTCTTGTTTAAGTTTAGTATCACCAAAGAGCCAACAAAGAGCTTCAAGGTTCTCAGGACTCAATGTTTCGGCAGTTTCTACAACGATATAGTTATAGGCTGTATTGGAAAAGAAGAGGATCATATAGTAGATATTGATTTATGAGGCAAAATTAGTGCTTGGCAAAAGAAAGACCAAATTTATCGGAATACTTTTCTTTTGAAATTCTTCCTAAGCTTATGCAAGTGGTTAAGAAAGAAGAAAAGCCTATTCATCTTTTGGGTTTCTATTACTTCTGTCGTACCTTTGCAGCGAGAAAGCAGTCGGATGGTCCGTCGCGTACATTTTATAATGTAGGAGGAAAGTCCGGGCAGCATAGGGCAAATCGCTTCTTAATGGGAAGTTGTCTGTGAAGGCAAATTCGTGTAGAAGAAAATAACCGCCTTGTATTTAATT
>JABZGO010000153.1 GCA_015259305.1 Alloprevotella tannerae
TAATCATCCATATATTGGCCGGGTTTCCTATTTGCGGCAAGTTAAAGATGTGCGGTATGACGCCTAAGACGTATACGATATTCCAAAGATAAACAAGCAAGTAAGCAAAGCCCTTACCTAAGACAATGCGCAAAAGTCCGTGGTGATGACGATGAATCAAGACCAGTTCGTGATAACTATTTTTCTCGCGCGCAGTTCCCGCAGCTACGCCAACGCCTAACACAAGCGTTTGCTGCAAGATTAAGATTAAAACAGCGGGGATCAGGAACGCAGCATAGCCACTCTCCGGATTGTAAATATCTACCTGTTCGTAGGCTATCGGATAAGTGGTTACCTTATCTTGCTCATCGGTCGTATTGCCGGCCCTTTGCACTTTAATATCGGCATTCATCGCCAGCGATACGTTGGTATTAGCCAGCAACATCGCTTTGTAATATAAAATGCCACTCATATCCACGAAGATGCTCACTTTCGTCTGCTGCATACGCGCCAAGTCCCTTTGAAAATCTTTGGGGATATAGATAATGCCATAGACCTCGCGCCTTTTGATCAATTCGCGTGCGGTCTGCATATCCGGACAACGATAAGCAATTGCCACATCGGGCGTCGCATCAACTTTACGAAGGTAAGTGCGACTTAGCGGCGTTGCGCAATCGTCTACTACGGCTACCGGCACATCACGGATGACTTCATTATTATAAATGTAAGTATAGACCAAAGGATAGGCCAAAGGGACAATGATAAGGAAAATCAAGATGCCCGGATCGCGGAATATCGTTTTCAATTCTTTGCGAAAGACATAATTCCAATCCTCCAAAGCTTCCTGGAAACCTTTCCGCCCCATTCTGAACGGATAGGTAATATAGCGCCACAAACTTTTCAATGCCTTGCGTAAATTCATAATCCGGTTCTCCTTACGGTTGATATTTGATCGTCAGCACTTCCTTCTTTAAGAACGGCGCTGCAATCAGCGGAATGCAAGCAAAGGCTATTAGTCCGCCAATAAAAGGTAACGCATTAGATAAGTCATAGCCATCCAGCGCTCCGTTGACATAAAGCAGATAATAGTAGCGCAAGGGGAAGAGATAGGCCAATCCCTGCAAGGGCGCATCCATCGCCATACACGGAAAGGCCATACCGCAAATACTGACAGACAAGACGCCCCATAGCGAAGCGAAACTTAAGCCTAAGCGCAGCGTTGGCAGCAGCGTAAACATCCCGACAGCCAGTCCTTGACAAGCAATGATAAACAGCAAGGTCACGATTGTCATTTGCATAAACCCGCTATGGCAGGGGAAATGCAGGAAACCATACAAGATAACATTGAAGCAGCAAGCCGTGAAGAAGAAAGCCAGCGTCTGCGGCAAGAGTTTGCCGCCCAAAGCTGTCAGCATATTCCATTTAGAGAGAGACAACCATTGCCTTGCCGTCCCCTGTTTGATTTCCATACCTATACTATATACCGTCAGCATAAAGATAAAAATCCCAAGAATGCCGTAAAGGATAAGATTGCTCAAGTAAATGTTATAATTGAGCCAAGGGTTACCTATCGGGTGCGTATCAATAACGATCGGTTGTATGAAAGCCAGCGCCTGCTGCTCCGTAGCCCCCTTGGCGCGCAAGGTTTTTTGCGTGGCGGCTGCAGCTGCTAATTCCGACATCATACGCATATCTCGCGAAGCAAAGGCACCGCCCATAAAGTAACTCATATTCGAGTAAAACGATATAGTCGGCTGATCGCCACGCGTAGCCTGCTTCGTCACGCCCTTTGGAATATAAAAAAAACCGTAAATCTTTCCTTCCTGCATAGCGCGGCGAGCTTCCGTCACGGTCGGGTAAGTAGCGACAATCTCTGTTTGCTGAAAAGCGTCAAGGTTACGCAGCAGCGCCCGCGTTGTCGGCGTGTTGTCTTCATCGATAACGCCCATCGGAAGATCTGTAGGCAGGCCCTGCCACATCAACGTCGTAAAAAACAGGCAGCAAAACAGCGGAGCCAAGATCAACCCAAACCAATAAATGGGCTGATGAAGCAGTCGTTTATATTCGCGTAGCGCTACGTTCCACAACGTTCTCATATATTATTGTCTATAAATGTTGGTCAGAGAGGCCAACTACCGCCTACTCTCTCCTATGTATTATTGATATTGATAAAGTGCCGTCATACCGGGACGCAGGCCTTCGATCTTTTGCGTTGGGCGCACGCGCACTTCAAACGTTTTCATATCAAATTGTCCCGTACTCTTCGTCGCTTTCCACGTAGCATAGCTACCTAAGGCCTTGATGTAGAAAACTGTTCCCTCAACTGCTTTATCTTTGAGACCGGGAATCGTCATCTTTACCTTTTTATGGAGGCCGAAGTCTGCCAAATGGTCTTCACGTACGTTAAACGTAATCCAAATATCATTGATGCGAGCCACGTTCATAATCGGAGCGCCCGTCCCGACAAGTTCTCCTTGCTCCGGAAAGATTTCCGTTACTTCGCCGTCTTCTGATGCGATGAGATAAGTCTCTTTAATATACGAACGCACCTCGTTGACTGCGCCACGTGCCTGGCTCACTACGGCGCGGGCAGCTGCTTTATCTTCATTGCGAGCGCCGTTGCGTGCCATGTCGTATTGAGATTCCGCGGCGCGCGCCGTAGCAATGGCCGCTTTTAAGTTGGCTGTGGCTTCGTCGAGCTTCTGTGCGGTCACGACGCCTTCATCTGCCAACTTCTTTACGCGGGCATACGACTTCTGTGCTATTTCTACGCCCGCTTGCGCCTTTTGCCACATATCGTAAGCGCCGCGAATCTGCTCTTGGCGGGCGCCATTATCGGCTTTCAAGTTTTGTGCTTGGGCAGCCGAAGCCAAGCCTTGCGCCTGTTGGAGTTTGGCTTGCACCTCGGGAGCTGATAAGATGGCCAGTGTATCTCCTTTGTGCACGTAATCGCCTTCCTGTACGCGCAGTTGGGCTATGCGTGCAGGCACTTTGCTTGATACGCGATATTCTGTGACGTCTGCTTGGCCCTGAATAGTCTCCGGTTCACTGTTGAAGGCATAAAGTGAGCCTATCACCACCAAGACAATCACTCCGACAATAATCAAAATAGCCGGAATCAGATTGATTTCCCTCTTTTTAGATGACATATCTGTTTGTTTTTTCTTGTTTTACGAGTAAATAAGGAGCGACTTCGCACACGGCTGTCGCAAATTTTCATTGTGCGCTCAAGATACCCAAAGCCTTTTGCAAGGCAGAAGCAGTCAACATACTATCTATCTCCGCGTCAATTCTATCACTCTGCGCCTGCAACCAAGCCGTTTCGGCCGCCAAGACGTCAGTCGTGTTAATCACGCCTTCTTTGTAGCCCAGCGTAGCCACGCGCAAGTTCTCATTGGCTTTTTCCAAGTTCTTTTCCGCCAAGCGCAATTGCTTGTTAGTTTCCTTTACGCGAAACATTTCTTGGTTTACTTGCAGCCCTATCTTTTCGCGCACTTCTTCAGCGCGTAAAGTAGCGATCTGAGCCTCAGCCTTTGCCGCTTTAATCTTATAGCGACCTTCTCCCCAGTTCCATACGGGCACGCTCAACGTAACGCCGACGCTCCAGTCGCCTCTAAATTTCTTCTCAAATCCATTATACATGGCCGGATTCGTTATCGTGTAGCCGCCCATCAAAGCTAAGTGCGGCAAGTAATCGGAACGGACGATGTTCACCTTTTCCTGCGCGATGTTGATCGCACTTTGCAGTTGGCAGAGTTCGGGGCGATTCTCGTAAGCCGTTTGCTCATCGACCTTGACCACGGTTCCGCCGACTGCCAAATCGTCTCTGTTCTCGTCAGCCGTTTCTATATTCTCGCCCGGTGGGAGTCCGCAGAGCTGACACAAGAGCATGCGCGACAATGTCAAGCCATCCTCCACCTTGGTCACCATCATATCGGCCTCGTTCAGTTTTACGCTTACCTGCAATTGGTTAGCTTTCGTTGCCACACCGGCGTCGATCATCTTGGTCACATCTTGGTCCAAGTGGGTCAACATATCTCGATAACTGCGCGCCAGTTTCAGTTTGTTAGACAAGGATACCGTCTGCCAATAAGCGCGATCCGTTTCTAAAATCAAGTTTTGCTCATCCACGCGCAGTTGCTGATTCGCCACATCCTGAACATAATGCGTCAGACGATCGTAGGCGCGAATCTTCCCACCCATATAAAGCGGCTGTGTAAGGAGAATATTGCCCACAACGAGGTTACGCGAGTCCGTACGGAAAGCATCTGCGATGCCTCGTCCCGTTTGGTTTAGCGCGCCGGCAAAGGCTTGGCCTACGCCGCCCAACTGCTGCACGAGCGGGGCCAAGTCGGGATGGCGGGCAATAATGCCTTGCGCTATTTGTCCAAAAGTACCGGTGAACGCCTCTGAGAGATGCGTTCCCATATTGGACAATGCATTTTTCTGATCCTTATTCAGCACCGATAGTTCTTTTCCTGTACGTACGTAAGCCGCTTGTGCCGTCACTTTTGGCAGGTAATTAGTACGCGCAGCATTGTGCGTATTCAGCGCCACGTCGCGATTCGTTCGACTAATGGCCAAATCCTTATTATTTCTCAAGGCCAGAGCGCGACAACTATCGAGCGAGAGCACTCTTTGAGCCATCAGCGAAACGCCGGAGCCGACTATAAACAGCAAACAGAAAACAATTCTTCTACGCATCATTGGATATTATTGTTTATTCATCCTTCGTGAGACCGCAAAAATAGTGATTCTGATTGAGAACGACCAGAGAAAGAAGAAATATTGACCAATAACGGCGCCTCTATTGGGAAGAAAAAGAGGGTTCAGAGGCAACACGAAGCCGGCAGAGTGCAATAT
>JABZGO010000154.1:0-1753 GCA_015259305.1 Alloprevotella tannerae
CAACAAACTGCTGGCTTCAAAATTGGTATTGACAGCTCCCGTTTGGGAGGGCTCGCTCTCCGTCGGCGGCGAATATTCCGGGACGCGCCGCTCGACAGATTATACCATTCTGCCCGTAGGCATGATACCGGAGAGCCATAATCAGTTCAAAGAATATTATACTTCGGCCTTTGCCGAATATGGACGTAGTTTCGGCCCGCTTGATGTGAACCTCGGCTTGCGCTACGAGCACGTAGACTTCAATTATTACAATGCCGGTGTGCGCGTGGCAGGACAAAGTCGTATCTACAACAACCTTTTTCCCTCCATTACGCTATCTATGCCGCTCGGAAAGCTGCAAACGCAGCTCTCCTATGGAGCGGATATCGACAGACCGCTGTATGATATGCTTAAAAGCGGAATTCAGTATGACAACCGCTATACGTACGAGGCGGGAAACCCGTTTTTGCTACCCTCTATCAGTAGGAACTTGTCGCTGACTTTGTCGTACAAATGGCTGCTCTTTAACGCCATCTATCTGCATTTGACAGACCCGTTTCTGTTCTTGATGCAATCTTACAATAACAACCCCGATATCATGCTGCATCGGCCCGAAAACGGCCCGAACTTTGATCGTTTGTTTCTGTCGGCGACTTTGCAGCCCGTCGTCGGCATCTGGCATCCGCAATTCCGCGCCACAGTGACCAAACAATGGTTTAATATGCCTACGCCTTTTGATGTGGGGCTTTATCGCGCCCAAGCTACGCTGCAGATAGATAATGCTTTTGATACGAAATGGGGCTATTGGCGTCTTTCGACCACGCTTCAGACGACGGGAAACGAAAACAACAATTATTCTTATAAGCCTTATTTCTGCACGTCTTTGTCTTGGTATAAATCTTTCTTGAAGGACCGGCTGTCCATTGAGTGTTACTTGTATGATCTCTTTAGCTCGGGCGATAATTATGAGAAAAACTACTCGGGAGCTCTGTACGCTGAGAAACTACATATTAATAGTATGCGCAATTTTTCCATCACGCTGCGCTATAAGTTTAATACGAGTGCCAGCAAATACAAAGGAAGTTCTGCCGGCTCGGCGCAGCGTAATCGTATGTAAGGACTTGGTGCGGGCGTTGGCGCAATGTGTGGTTGCGGGCGCTTGATGCGGCAGATCGAAGCTGGGCAGGAGGGCGTTTCGTTGCGAGACGTGCCGGCCGGCATCTGCGTGGCGGTGGCTTATAACCGAAGCGGGAAGCGCTTGGCGAGCCTGCGCATCGCACGCTGATCCGTCTTCGTTTAACAAGCGCAAACTTTCACCCTGATAAATTATGCTTTCAAAATGTTTGTAAAAGGATAGAGTGGTCGCAAAGTTTAAGTCGCTTAGATTTCTATTTGAAAGGCAGGCGAAAAAAGTGCTTTTTCGCCTGCCTTTTTCCGTGTTTAAATTTTGTGTGTCCTGCACTATTCTACTATATTTGTGACATTATTAACCCAAAACACGTTAAACATAACATTAGAATGAAGACTGATTTTGAAATAGCAAGAGAAACGCCGCTCAAACCCATAACGGAGATAGCCGAATCAATCGGCGTGCCGACGACGGCTTTAGAGCCTTACGGCAAATATATAGCTAAAGTGCCTTACACGCTGATTGACGAGGCCAAGGTAAAGCAATCGAATCTGATCTTGGTCACTTCGATCACGCCAACCAAAACCGGTAATGGCAAAACCACGGTCAGCGTCGGCTTGGCTTTAGGTATGAACAGGATAGGCA
>JABZGO010000154.1:1763-4827 GCA_015259305.1 Alloprevotella tannerae
CCGCATTGCGAGAACCATCGCGGGGCCCTTGTTTCGGAATGAAGGGCGGTGCAGCCGGCGGCGGCTATGCCCAAGTATTGCCGATGGAGAAAATAAATTTGCACTTCACGGGCGACTTCCACGCGATTACTTCTGCAAACAATATGATCGCGGCCTTGCTTGACAATCATATTTATCAACGTCGCGAGGAAGGATTCGGTATGCGCGAAGTGCTTTGGCGCAGAGTTTTAGACGTTAATGACCGCAATTTGCGCAATATCATCACCGGACTGGGCAGCAGAACGGACGGCGTAATGAGCGAGGGCGGCTTTGACATCACGCCGGCTTCAGAAATTATGGCGATTTTCTGTTTGGCAAAAGACGAAGCTGACTTGCAGCGCCGTATAGAAAACGTTGTGCTCGGCGTGACGCTCGACGGGAAGCCTCTGACGGTAAAAGATCTCGGCGTGGCGGGCGCAATCGTCGCTATCTTGCACGATGCGATTCACCCGAACTTGGTGCAGACGACGGAGAACACACCAGCGTTTATCCACGGCGGGCCCTTCGCCAACATTGCCCACGGCTGCAACAGTGTGCTCGCTACAAAAATGGCGATGACCTTTGGTGATTACACCATTACTGAAGCAGGCTTCGGCGCTGACTTAGGTATGGAGAAGTTCTTCGACATTAAGTGTCGCAAGGCCGGACTCTCTCCCAAGTTGACCGTACTCGTAGCTACGGCGCCCGCGCTGAAGATGCACGGCGGTGTAGATGAGAAGGAGATCAAGACGCCTAACCTCGAGGGCATCAAGCGCGGATTGGCTAATATGGACAAGCACATTGAGAACATCAAGGCCTTCGGCCAGACTGTCGTAGTATGCTTGAACCGTTTCCCGACCGACACTGACGAAGAGCTCGATCTCGTTCGCCGCCACTGTGAAGAGTTGGGCGTAGGCTTTGCTATCAATACTGCCTTCTCAGATGGTGGAAAAGGTGCTGAAGATTTGGCACGCCTTGTCGTGGAAACGATCGAGAAAAATCCCTCTCGTCCGCTCACCTTTATGTATGAAGATGAAGACGACATCGAAACGAAGGTGCGCAAGGTTTGCCAGAAAGTTTACGGCGCAAAGGATGTTATTCTCAAACCTGCTGCCAAGAAGCAGTTGGCTCGCATTCGCGAGTTGGGCATCGAGCATTTCCCCGTCTGCATTGCGAAGACGCAATATTCCTTCTCGGAAGACCCGAAGGCGTACGGCATGCCGAAAGATTTCGACATAACGATTCGCGACTTTGTCATAAATTCCGGCGCCGAAATGATTGTTGCCGTAGCCGGAAGTATTATGCGTATGCCCGGATTGCCCAAGAGTCCGCAAGCAGAGCGCATCTACGTGGTAGATGGTGTGATTGAAGGACTATCATAACAAAGAGCGACGATTCGATTATTCGATATACAGATCCAAAAGATTGCAGGAGCGCAGCGCAAGCATTGCTCCTGCTTTTTTTTGCTCAAAAGTAGGATCGTTGGGGCGGTTTGCTTGTCCCTGCGATCTTAGCTGCCGGTCTGTTGGCGGCCATTCCGAAGTCTTCCGTCGCATTGTTGCAAGCGGCCGGCGAGGGCTTTGCTTCTTAAACATCCTGCTGTGAAGGACTCGTTCTCACGCGTTATCTCTTCCTTCTGATTTACCCTTCGCCTTGTCGCCGGCTTCGTCTGCAGCGCGTGGAATCGTCCGTCGCCAAGCTCGGTTTTAGAAGGCCTTATCCTTGCTTCATTTATCGTTTGCTGCCGGCAAACGATAGTATGCTCGCACCAAACCATCATATGCTGCTACCAAACGATCGTTTGGCCCGAGCAAACGAAGTATAAGTAGCAAGACATAGGGAGAAAGGCCACCATCCACACACGAAACGACGCAGCCGACCGTCGGCAAGTTTAGCTTTTTGGCCCGTAGAATAGATTGTCGACAAGTCCCGCAAGGCAGCATCGAACGGAAGCTGCATCTACAGCTTGTATAGGCTAGTTGGCGTCTGCCAGAAAAGCCACGAAAAAGCCCGACAGCTGATGGGTCAAGCTGTCGGGCTAAATGTTGTAGTCGTTAAACTACCGGCTTATTTAGACAAAGCTACTTCCAATTCGTTCTGTAAGAGCTCATTGCCCGGGTATCCTCCTTCGTTTAGGTTATCCCACGCCTTGCTACCATCTTTATTTACGATCATGTAAGACGGAATGCCGGGTACCTGCAACAGCGTCAAGAGGTCTTTCCACTGCGCATCGGTCAAGCGGTAGTGATCCCCTGCAATGTTGGGAATCATTTGATCCCAGTTGGCCTTCGGACTGGTTTCGCCCGTGACATACACGAACTCAACGCCCTTTTTCTGGAGGGCCGGCTTAATTGCATCGACCTCTTTCATCGCCATACGGCACGGGCCGCACCATGTAGCCCAGAAGTCGATGAGCACTACCTTACCGGCATAGTTTTTCTTGATGGCATCGAGAATCGCCATACCTTTCAGTTTGCTGTCGACAGACTTTATATTGTAAGGACCTGCATTCGTTTGTGCTTGTTCCGTCTTTGCGGGCGCTGGTTCAGCGGCCGGCTTGTTTTTTGCGCAACTCGTTGTCGCTGTGAGCAACATGGCTGCGGCAAGAATCATTGTTTTCTTCATATTCTTTTAACTTAAACTATATAGATGACGGGCGAGATGCCCAAATTACTACACGCGTTAATCAATTTTTTTGATCAACTCGCGGAAAATCTCGGCCATCAGGGGCTGAACTGCGTTGGCAGCCTTCTGTACTTCTTCGTGGCTCACTTCAACTATTTTGCCCTCGACGCCTAAGTCGGTGATGATGCTGATACCGAAGCAGCGGATGCCGCAATGGCGCGCTACGATTACTTCCGGAACAGTACTCATGCCGACAGCATCAGCACCCAGCAGGCGATACATCTTATATTCGGCCGGCGTTTCATAAGTTGGGCCTTGATCGGCCAAATATACGCCCTCTACCACCTTGATGCCCTTCTCGCGAGCTATGTTGCGCGCAGTTTCCAAAAAGGCGCGATCGTAGGCTTCCGACATATCCGGA
>JABZGO010000155.1 GCA_015259305.1 Alloprevotella tannerae
TTTTTGGGGTGAAAGCAGAGGATATTATCAATGGAAGAGGAATTTTTCAGGTTTTTCGATCCGATTTTGAGGCGAATGAGCTGTTGTATGAGTCTGTTTTTCAAACTTATTTGGGGGCTTTTGTGTGCGCTCAAAGCAATGTAAATAGTTGAAGATATGCATATTAAACACCTTGTCCGCTTTCAAGCGTTCGCGAAATGAAGATGAGCGAACGGGGGCGCGGGCGGGCTTATGATTGCTCATTTTTGTTGGGAAATTGTCTCCTATTTTCAAGATCATAAAATGGTGGACATTTGAAGCAAAAAAAGTTCGAGAAAAACTGCTTCCAAGCAAGGTATCTACACGATTAGCGGCGTGAAACTCAACGGAGAAACAAAAGACTTGCCGAAGGGCTTCTATATTGTCAATGGAAAGAAAGTAGTGAAGTAATGATTTAATGATTAGTAATAATGAGAGAGTAGCGCGATGGTTGGTGATGCGTATTGACAAGGGTTGAGGTAATACGTCAACCAAGCATGGCCAACCCCACGCATCTTTCTTTCCTTGCACTTGTTCGCGCGGCATAGCTGCGCGCCGCACGAACAAGTCTCCTACACTTTTCTTTGCAACACCTATGCGGTCGGGCAAAGAAAAGTGTTGTTTTTCTGTCCGTTATTACGCTCCTTTAAGTAATTTTGCGCAAAATAAAAAGAACGACAACTATGAAGTTGCTACATACGGCCGATTGGCATCTGGGCAATGCCTTCTACGGCTATGATCGTGAAGCCGAATTTAAGCACTACCTCGCCTGGTTGCGGCAGACGCTTGCGGAGCAGCAGCCCGACGTCTTGCTCATTGCCGGCGACGTCTTCGATCATCCCAACCCTTCGGCTGAGGCCGAAAAGATGTTTTTCCGCTTTCTCTGCACGGCAGCCGAAGAGGTGAGCGGACTGCAAACCGTTGTGATTGCCGGCAATCACGATTCCGGCGCACGCCTTGAAGCACCGGCCGGCTTGTTGTATCTTCATAATATATATGTGCGCGGCACGATCGAACGCCTACCCGACGGCACGCCCGATTTCGACCGCTTGATTCTCCCTTTGAGTCGGCGCGACAATAATGAGGCCGAAGTCGTTTGCTTTGCCGTGCCTTACCTGCGCAGCGGCGACTATCCGGCCGGAATGACGCCGGAAGAGGGTCTGCGCTATTATTTTGAGCAACTATGGAAGCACCTGCGCAAGAGTGATTTCCGAGGCCTGCCCGTCATTCCCTTGGCCCATTATTATGCGGCCGATGCTCGTTTGAGCGAGACGGAACACAGCGAGCGCCTTGTCGTTGGCGGACAAGACCGCGTCGAAGGCGACGTAGCCGGGCGCGATGCCGCTTATATCGCTTTAGGGCACATTCATCGGGCGCAGGAAGTGCGCGAACGCACCTTTTATGCCGGCAGCATTCTGCCGATGTCTTTTTCGGAAAAATATTATGACCACGGCGCCCAACTCATCGAACTTGATGAGCAAGGGCGGGCCGCTGTATCTAGACTTACTTATACGCCCTTACGCCAATTGAAGTCTATTCCTGAAAAGGGAGCAGCATCGGCCGGCGAAGTTTTAGACCTCATCAGTCGACTACCGAATCGGGAGAAGAACGACGAAGGGCTTGGTTGGCCCTACCTAGAACTCCGCGTGAGAGAGGAGCAGCCCGAGCCGCAGTTTTTACACGACGTCACGGACGCCTTGCAGACCAAGGCTGTGCGCTTCTGCCGCATTCTGCGCGAGCAGCCCGAAGCGCCCAATGCAGAGCGCTCGATGCCCGACGTTGTCAACGTCACCACCACGACGCCGCTCGAATTGGCCCAACAAGTTTTTCAAGATAAATATGGTAAGCCTCTCCCCGAAGCCTTGCAGACGCGCTTCGCCGAGGCTGCCGAAGACGTCATCACTGATGGCCACGCTGATCAATAAGATTATTGCCGATAACATCACTACTTGCAGACTAC
The DNA here is from genome assembly GCA_015259305.1 of Alloprevotella tannerae. Lineage (GTDB taxonomy): Bacteria > Bacteroidota > Bacteroidia > Bacteroidales > Bacteroidaceae > Alloprevotella > Alloprevotella tannerae_B. The sequence goes on from JABZGO010000155.1 coordinate 1,979, forward strand.
GATGAAAATAGATAAAGTAACGCTCAACAATCTGACTTCCTTCGAAGGCCTTCAGACGATAGACTTTACCACAGAGCCTTTGCGCTCAGCCGGACTCTTTGCCATCACGGGCGATACGGGAGCCGGCAAGTCTACGCTGCTCGACGCCATTTGTTTGGCCCTCTACGGCCGAGCACCTCGTCTGGACGGCGTAGAGAAGATGAACAGCGAAGCCCTTGCTACGGATACTACTGTCAAAAGCATTCAGACTGACGACGTTCGCAACATTATGCGCCGCGGACAAAAGGAGGCGTCCGCTCTTGTCGAATTTTCTACCCCCGACGGCGCGCGCTACGAAGCCGCGTGGTCGTGCCGCAAAAAGCGAACGGGCAATTACGACAGCGTGGCGCGCGCTTTCCGCCAAATCGCCCCGAAAAAGAAAAGCTTCGATGGGCGCAACGCGGAGATCCAAGAAGAAATCAATCGCGTGGTCGGTTTAGATTATATGCAGTTCTCACGCACCGTTATGCTGGCTCAAAATAGTTTTGCCTCCTTCCTCAGGGCGCGCAAAGAAGAAAAGTCGGCCTTGCTTGAGAAGCTGACGGGCACGGAAATCTACGGCCGCATCTCGATGCGCATTCACGAGAAAGCCGCCGCAGCCACCGCCCGCGTCAAAGCGGAAGAAAGTCATATCGAAGGCATTCTCCATAACCGGCTCACGCCTGAAGAACTGGAGGATCTGGAGACCGACGTCAACCGCCTGACCCTCTCCGAAAAGCAATTGGGTAGCGAGCAGGAGATGGTAAAGTCGCAAATCAATTGGTTGGTCGACTTCTCCGCAGCCGAAGCAAAGGTCAAGCAACTTGAAGAGGCTGACCTACAAGCGCGGCGAGCCAGAGAGGCGATGCGCACGGACCTGTTGCGCCTGCGCCGGTTTGACGAACTGCAACCCGTGCAGCAGCTCTATCGCGACATCGTCCTGCGTCGTTCTGATGTAGAGCGATTGCAGCGGCAGGGCGAGGCGCTTTATGCTGAACGCACGCAAGCCAAGAAGGCAGTTCAAGCCGCTTCGGCAGCTCTCGATACAGCCCGCGAGCAGGAAGCTGCTGCTTCATCTCAACTACAACAGCAACAGCCCGACATCAACCGCGGGCGCCAACTCAGCGGAGAGATTACGGGCAAAGAGGATACTATTAAGCGCTTGGAACATCGCAAGACGCAGGCCGAAGTGCAGCTGCACCGGCAGTGTGAGGCCCACGCGGCAAAACTGGCGACCATAGAAGCGGAGCAAAAGGAGGAGAAAGAACTGCAAGTGCGCTTTCAGGCGCTCTCTACGCACCGTGTGATGTTTGAAAAAATCGAGCTGATTAAGGACAAACTCAATTCGTTCGATAGCGAAACCTCGCAACACGCCGACAACCTGAAGGCAGCAGAGAAGCTGCAGCGCACTTTGCGAGATATCTCCGGCAAACTCGAAGAAACGGAAAAGGAGCAAAACGAAAAAGAATCAGCTCTCAGTGTGCAAAAGAGCGAATTGCTCATGCACCGACAGGCCAATAAGGGCTTAAACGGCGCACAACTCCAGCAAAAATTGGCTGATGAAAGCAATCGGGTCAATGGCCTGCGCCACGCGGCGCGCTTATGGACGCGCATCGCTAATGGTTATGAGGAACTGGATGAGCGGCGCGCGAAGATTGCCCGCGATGCAACCAACCTCGACCAGCTACAAAAGTCCATGGAGCGACTAGAAACGGAAGCTGCCGCCGCACGCGATTTGCGGGAGCGCCGCCGACAGGCTTATATCTTGAGCAATAGTGAGAATATCGAAATCTTGCGCCACGACTTACGCCAGGGGGCGCCTTGCCCTGTCTGCGGAGCGACGCCCCACCCTTACCATACGGAGACGGAACGCGAATTGGGCGAACTGATCTCTAATCTGGAGACCGACTATAATGAGGCGCGCGAGCTGGCCGATGCAAAAATAAAGCAGTTAGACGACTTGCGCTTGCAAATGGCGCGGGCCGAGAGTGAACTTGCTTTGGAGCGCAATTACTTTGCGTCCTTAGAAGCTCGGCAAAAGGCCGATGAGGAAGAGTGGCAGACCTATGCCGCGCTCGACAACTCGTTTAAAGATTGCTCCTCGACCGTCAATCGGCAGGCGCGCGCTATGATGATCGGCCTTCTCTTAGAAAATACGCAGCGGGCGGCTGAAGAAGACGACGTCACGCTCAAGACATTCAACTTCCATCAAGGCTTTATCGACCGCCTTACGATTGAAGTGGAGCGCTTAGAGAATCAAGTGCGCGAAACGGCAAGCCGACTAAACGCCCTCAAGACGGAGCGACAGGTGCGTATGGGCTCTTTGGAAGATGTGCAAGCCCGCTTGCGAAAATCTGAGCGCACGACGGAGGCGCTCTATGTCGATCTCGACGAAATGATCACGCTATCCGGCTGGTTCACGGAGTGGAAACACAATGCCGAAAATTTCCGCCGCCGCATCGTGAGTCTCTATGACGAATGGCTCTATACGACCAACAAACTCGAAGAAAAGGCGCAGCGTACCTTCCAGTTGGGCGAGGAACTAAAAAGTGTGGAAGATGCCGAAGCAGAGGCTAATCGACAATTGGAAGAGACGGTCAACGAACTCTCTATGCAGCGCAACGAATTGGCAGATATGCAGGAGGAGATGCGCCGACTTGTGGGAAAGGACACGCCGGCCGAACTCGAAGAGCGCCTCAACGCGTTTATTCGCAAGACGCAACAGGAAACGCAAACCTGCATCGCACGATTGGCCGAAGCCAACGACCGCTTGAACCGCTTGGATGGGCGC
>JABZGO010000156.1 GCA_015259305.1 Alloprevotella tannerae
TATTTGTAGATTCTAATATATTTAGAAGGGCTTGAGTTCCGATGGAGTATTTCCTAATTGTCTATATCTGTAAATATGTTTTTGGAGGCGCGGAGGCTTTCTTGTATTTTCGCGCCCAAATACTCAATCTCTGTATAGCCTTGTGGTAAGCAGATAGTGTTGGGATTTTTGAAGAGAGATATATGAAGAAGTTTTACAACTCTAGTTTGGCTGTCGTCCTCTTATTGTGTGGATTGATGGCCGGTCTTACTGCTTGCAGTCACAATGGGGGCGAGGATATGCCCGAAGAACCGCAGCAAAGCGGCGATACAATTTTAGCGACCATTTCGCAAGCTACGGGTGTACACATCGGTCAAGACGTGAACGGCTTGAAAATTGGCGATTCCATTTATTATAATCTTACGATTGAAGATCCCCAAGGGCCTAAGTCGGCAACCTATACGCTTGACCTCGAAGGTGTAGGTAGCACAAAGAATCACAGACGCTTCAATCAAGATTTTACGCTTCAGGTTGCTAAAATAGAAGAAGACGGTTCGACGAATGATTGGCAGCAGATAACGGAATTTCCATATACTTTGCCGTCAAAGGGACGCTATCGCTTGATGTATGTAGCTAAGTCAGATGGTACATTTATTCACGAATTCAAACTTCAACGCGTCATAAATAAAAAACAGAGTGGTAAGCCTACTAATTTCTCTGTGGTTTTTAATGTGTTGGACGTGGATTTTGTTTATGATGTTCGTGAATCTATAGGTCAGTTGTTTTTTGCCCTATGCGTTAAAATAAAATGTGGCGACTTTGCGACAGATAGATTGTTTGAGCCTAAAGGGCGTTCATTTACTTATAAGATTATTTATAATGGTCAAGAATTTCGCAATTCCTTTAAGCCAGGTGTTCTCGAGGTGGTGTATTTTGGTCCTATAAACTATGATAGGAAGAAGGGACCGGATATTGAGAATAAGATAATTACTGAGCTTGTTGTCGAAGTTAAGGCAGAGGATTTACCATCAGCCTATTTCCAGTATAAGAATCTACCAATGCGGAGAGACAAGAGCTTGATTAAATCAAAGAATTTCAAAGCATAAAGAATGAAGAAGCTTTACAAATCTATATTTTCAGTAGCCCTACTATTGTGCGGCTTGACCGTGAGTTTAACGGCTTGCAGCCACGATGGGGGCGAAACACCTGAAAAGCCCAATACTGAAGATCCTTCTTCAGATGGGACTACTCCCAATAAGCCTAATCCCGATACACCTCAACAGAAAGGCGATTCCATCTTGGCGCAACTTGTGCCGACACCGGCAGCGAAGTCCGGTCAAGACTTGGAAGGTTTTTTGGTCGGCGATAAAATCTATTATGATCTTAAGATTACAGACGCTAAAGGTCCTGAGTCGAGTACGTATACGCTTGACCTCGAAGGAGCTGGTCGCGTCGAAAATCATAGGCAAATCGGAAAAGACTTTGCCCTTTTTGTTGCTAAAGTAAAAGCAGATGGCTCGGCAAAAGATTGGAATGAGGTGAAGAGCTTCCCTTATACGCTGCCGTCAAAGGGTGATTATCGCTTGATGTACAAGTCTAAGACTGATGGAACGTTTGATCATAAATACCAGCTTAAGCGTCAATTGAAGGGCAAATCTGATAGCAAGATCACAAACCTCCCGATCGTTTTTTATGTGTTGGACGTGGATATTGCTTATGCTGTTGAAAAATCTACTATGTTCGAAGATGATGTAGTGGGATATTTGATGGGCATCAAAGTAAAGTGTGGCAGTTTACCGACAGATAAATTGTTAGAAACGTTCGATCCTAACTTCCCCAAAGGTCGCTCCTATACGTTTAAGCTTGTTTATAAGGGTGAAGATTATACCGACTCTTTCCAGCCAAATGTTTATCAGCGGTTCTATCATAGCGGATATGTGGTCTATGATAGGAGAAAAGGAGAACCAGACCTTGATTATTTGTCTAGGGATATTGAAGATCTTATTATTACGATTAAGACAGCAGCCGATGCCGCTCCTCTCAAATTTCGATTTAAGAAGCTGAGGGTACGAAGAGATGATAATTGGAGAAGAAAATAAAGAAATAGTATTAAAGCGCTTAATCTCGCTACAGCGCGTGGACGTCTTGGCGTAGTTTAGATTTCAAAATAATATATATGAAGAAGTTTTTCAGTTCAATATTTTCAGTCAGTCTATTGTTGTGTGGCTTAATGGTGACGTTGTCGGCGTGTAGTCGGGATGGGGGCGATAACATTCCCGAAAAGCCTACTCCGGATGATTCTAATTCGGGTGAAGTGCAACAGAAGGGTGACTCGATCTTTGCAAAAATTTCGCAGGCTACCGGTGCACGCATTGGTCAAGATCTTAACGGCTTGAAAGTTGGCGACTCCATCTATTATAACCTGACGATAGACGATCCCAAAGCGCCTAAGTCGGCAACTTACACGCTTGATCTTGATGGAGTAGGTAGTACGTACAACCACCGGCGCTTCAATAAAGATTTTACGCTCCACATCTCTAAAATAGCTGACGATGGCTCGACGGAAGATTGGCATCAAGTGAATAGTTTCCCTTATGTGTTGCCGGAAAAGGGCCGTTATCGACTGATGTACGTGGTTAATTCAGACGGTACGTTTATTCACGAATTCAAACTTCAGCGCAGGTTAAATAAAGAACCCCATAGCAAGGTTACAAACCTCTCTGTTGTATTTAATGTCCTAGCAATAAATCTCCTCTATGCTGTAGAATCGACGGAAGATATGTATAGTGCTAATTCCTATTTGGTGAGGTATTCTTTAAGCATAAGTATAAAGTGTGGTGATTTCGCGACAGATAAATTGTTTGAAAAAACTCCCGGATGCTCTTACTCTTACAAAATTGTGTGTGATGGGGTCGAATATAACGATACCTTTGAGCCCGGTGTGTGGAAGACTTTTTATAATCAGTCTAAGTATTATTATTATGGAAAAAATAGTGGGCCGGAATTTCAAGACAAGTATATCTCAGAACTTGTAATTACTGTTAAGCCTTCGAGCGATACGCCACCGACGATCTTTCAGTATAAGAATCTGAGAATGGTGAGAGAGGTTAATGGGCGAAGAAAGTCACGCGGCTAAGCGTAATGTGATAATTAAAATTGATTCTCAAATATCCGATTATGAAAAAAATCTACAACTCAGGCCTTTCATTCTTTCTGCTGATGTGCGGATTGATGATCAGCTTAACCGCCTGCAGCAATAAAGGCGAAGACATTCCTGACGATTCTGATCCAAGTGCGAGTACAAGTAGTGACTCTGTCATTGTGCGGCTTACGCCTGCTTCAGGTGTGCATACCGATCAAGACCTTAACGGGATCTTATTGGGCGATACGATCTATTACGACTTTAGAATTGTTGATACCAAAGCACCTAAGAATACTACTTATACGTTGGACTTTGAAGGAGCTGGTTCTGCAGACTATCATCGACGAATCAATCAAGACTTTAAGCTTATGATTGGTAAGGTTGAAGATGGAGATTCAGTGAAGGAATGGGAGACGATCAACGAGTTTCCTTACGTACTGCCCTCTAGCGGCCTCTATCAAATTAAATATATAACGATGTCAGATGGAACGTTTATCCACGATCTGAAAATCCAACGTCGCGTAGATGGGAAACCCAAGGGCAAGATTACGCATCAACCTGTACTGTTTAATGTCTTACGCGTAGAACTATGGTTCGAAGAATATAGTTATAAGCCTCGTACGAGGAGACACTATCGAAACAATTTCTATTTCAAAGTAAGATGTGGCGAATTTAATACAGACCAATTGTTTAATAATTCCGGGCTATCTTCTAATGAGCGTTCTTATACTTATAAGATCTTCTATGATGGTAAAGTGTTTAATGGCACATTCCAAGGCAATGTTCCTCAGTATTTCTATGAAGACAAAGAACAACACGGAGGAAGGCCGGAAGTAAAGAATCTTGTTGTCTCCGACTTTGTTTTAAACATTACTTCGGCAGACAACTCGACACCAACATCATTCCAATTCAAGAATTTAAAGTTGGAAAAACGATAAATATTAAGTATAACTCAACCAAACAAAACAAAACAATGAAAAGTATGAAATTATTTGGTAATGCAGCCTGCGCTCTGTTCTTGGGCCTTGTAGCTGCAAGTTGTAACAACAACGACACGCCCGATTCTCCCACTCAGCCTGATATGAAGAGGGTCGAGTTCAAAACGCTGAAAGACGTCGTAGAAAGCGAAACGCCGACTGATAATGTGCAGGGCGACAAGCGCGAGTATCTGCAAATCGTAAGAAAGCAAGACACGTTTACTCCTGTTGAGCTCGTTCAGGAAAATCCTCAGATCTATCCGGGTAGCGTGTTGCGTGGTGGCGATTTGTTGGAAACCGGCTACTCTCCGCTCGTTATCAAAGATCCGAAGGAAATTACACTGTCAATGTCTTTACAGGGTCCCGGCGTTAAGGTTTCTAAGAAGACTTTGCCGTTGATCAGTGAGGTGCGCCAGAACGTAAATGACCTCGTTAACGACAACAGAGATCGTATTGACTACGATAATAATAAAACTTCTTTGTCTTATACGGCACACGAGGTTACCACTATTGAAAGTAGTAATAAGACTTTCCGTACCCACGTGAAAGTTGGTGTATTGAATAATTTGCTTGGCGTGCAACTGAAGTATACTTATAACAAGGAAACTAGCAATACTAAGAAGTATGTCCTAGTGAAAATACGTCAATATTTCTACAACAT
>JABZGO010000157.1 GCA_015259305.1 Alloprevotella tannerae
GTGTAAGGAAGCCCGCTTCACGGTAGTGCCTGCTAATAAAACGGGATCCATAACGGCAACCGGCGTAACAGCTCCCGTTCGCCCTACTTGGTAGATCACATCTAACAAACGCGTGCGAGCACGTTCTGCCTTAAATTTGTAGGCAATAGCCCATCGTGGACTCTTAGCTGTGCTGCCAAGCTGCTGCTGCTGGTTTAGATTGTCTACTTTAAGTACAATTCCATCTGTGGCAACGGGTAGGTATCTACGTTCCGTATCCCAATGGTCAATATAGGCATAAATACTATCTAGAGACTTAGATAAATGGATATTGTCAGAGACTTTGAACCCCCATTTTTTAATTATCAGGAGATTTTCGTAATGACTTTTCTTTGGAATATCTTCCCCTAATACATAGTATAAATAAGCATCTAAGCGACGAGAAGCAACAACGGCAGAATTTTTACTCTTTAGTGTGCCAGAAGCAGCATTGCGTGGATTGGCAAAGAGCGGCTCTCCGTTAGTTTCGCGCTCTGCATTCAATTTTTCGAAACTTGCCCAAGGCATGAGCACTTCTCCTCGCACCTCAAAGTGACGAGGCCAACCTAATCCCTCTTGTAATTGGAGAGGAATGCTTTTTATGGTTTTGATATTCTCAGTTACATCATCACCAATGATTCCATCTCCGCGCGTTACAGCTCTTACAAGTCTGCCATCTTCATAAAGTAAAGAAATACTGAGACCATCAAACTTTAATTCACAACAGATTTCAAAAGCAGATCCCTTTAAGTCTCTTGTAATACGATCATAAAATTCTTTGATTTCAGCTTTGTCGTATGTATTTCCTAAAGATAGCATAGGATATTGATGTCTGACTTGTGCGAAATCGTTAGATAGATCGCTTCCAACGCGTACGGTAGGGGAGTTATTGTCAGTCCATTCCGGATACTTTTGCTCTAAATCGGCCAATTCTTGCATTAAAGCATCAAAGTCTACGTCAAGAATTTCAGGATTATTCTTAACGTAGTAATTATAGTTGTGTCTGTGCAACTCCTTACGTAGAAAGTCGATTCTATCTTTTTCGTTCATAATTGCAATCATTAAGTTGGCCCGTAAAAGAGTGATGAGCGAAATCAGCAACCTTCGATGGTGTGAATTGTTGCATAAGATCAACGGGATTTACTTCGGCAAAGTTAAAGAAAAGCGAGGATATTTCCCTATTTTTGCAGCGTTCATCAAGAAAAAGATTATGAGAATAGACATCATTACTGTGCTTCCTGAAATGCTCGATGGCTTTATTAATACGTCAATCTTAGCACGTGCCCAAAAAAAAGGGCTTGTAGAAGTCTATGTACACAACCTGCGCGATTATACTACAGACAAACATCGCCGCGTAGATGACTATCCGTTTGGTGGTTTTGCGGGAATGGTAATGCAATGTCAGCCTATAGATGCTTGTATCAGCAAGTTGACAGCAGAACGCAATTATGATCAAATCATATTTACGACACCAGATGGGGAAAAATTTGATCAGCCAATGGCAAATGAGTTAAGTCTGTCGAAGAATCTTATTATATTGTGTGGTCATTATAAGGGCATAGACTATCGCATACGTGAGCATTTGATTACGAAAGAAGTCTCTATTGGAGATTATGTGCTTACAGGTGGTGAAATAGCGGCGGCGGCAATGTCGGATGCAATTGTAAGACTTGTACCAGGCGTTTTGAGTGATGAACAAAGCGCTTTAAGTGATAGTTTTCAAGACAATTTGCTTGCAGCTCCAGTCTATACACGCCCATCTGACTATAAAGGGTGGAAAGTTCCGGAGATTCTGCTATCAGGAAATGAGGCTAAAATAAAGGAATGGGATTTGCAGCAAAGTTATGAGCGCACCAAGCGCTTGCGTCCAGATTTGCTTGAACATACAGGCTTAAATGGGTAACGATTTTTATAACTTGTTGGTCCTATTGTAGACTCAAATATAAAGAAACAGATGAGAGTCAAAATAAGAGACAAGTAAAGAGGGAATAGATAGAGTGCAAAAGATTTTTCCTTCACGCTTTGCAAGCATTTTCTATGCAGAATCAGTCTAATTGGTTTTCATTCAGTCTGTTTTTCGATAGAGAACTTTCGTTTTAATATTTTATGGAGGAAACTTCTTTGTCTATATTGCAAAATTCCTGTGTTTTTATTTGGCTCAACCATTCAAAAGCTATACATTTGCTGCGTAAAGCAATAAGAATAACACCAAACTCTAATCAAAACAAAAGATTATGAAAACCGAAAAAATCATGGCCGACCTGGAGGCTAAACACCCAGGCGAAAAAGAGTACTTACAAGCAGTGCGTGAGGTACTTCTTTCAATCGAAGATGTTTATAATCAACATCCGGAATTTGAAAAAGTAAAACTCATTGAGCGTTTGGTAGAGCCGGATCGTATTTTGACGTTCCGTGTGCCTTGGGTTGACGATCAAGGTGAAGTACATGTAAACCTCGGTTACCGCGTACAATTTAATAACGCAATTGGCCCGTATAAAGGTGGTCTTCGTTTCCACCCGAGCGTTACGCTTAGCATCTTGAAGTTCTTGGGCTTTGAGCAAATCTTTAAGAATGCATTGACAACGTTGCCTATGGGTGGCGGTAAAGGTGGTTCCGACTTCGCTCCTCGCGGTAAAAGCGATAGCGAAATTATGAGATTCTGCCAGGCATTTATGCTTGAAGCTCATAAGATCCTTGGCCCAGATATGGACGTTCCTGCCGGCGATATCGGCGTAGGTGGTCGTGAAGTTGGTTACCTCTATGGTATGTACAAGAAGTTGACACACGAGTGCACTGGTACAATGACGGGTAAAGGTCGCGAATTTGGCGGTAGCATTCTTCGTCCTGAAGCAACTGGCTTTGGTGCTTGCTATTTCTTGAAGCAGATGTTGAATGATTACAACATGGATATCAAGGATATGACAGTTGCTGTTTCTGGTTTCGGAAATGTAGCTTGGGGTGCAATTAAGAAAGCAACAGAGCTTGGCGCTAAGTGCGTTACACTTTCTGGTCCTGACGGCTACATCTATGATCCAGATGGTATAAGCGGTGATAAGATCGATTACATGCTTGAGCTTCGCTCTTCTGGTAACGATATCTGCGCTCCTTATGCTGAGAAATATCCTAATGCTAAATTCTTTGCAGGTCGAAAACCTTGGGAAGTTAAGGTAGACATCGCTATGCCTTGCGCAACTCAAAATGAGTTGAACGAAGAAGATGCAAAGGCTCTCGTTGCTAATGGCGTTAAATGTGTTGCTGAGGTTAGTAACATGGGCTGTACTGCTGAAGCTATTGATTTCTTCATCGAACAAAAGACTCCGTTCGCTCCTGGTAAGGCAGTTAACTCTGGCGGTGTTGCAACTTCTGGTCTTGAAATGACTCAAAATGCAATGCACATCTATTGGAGTGCAGAAGAGGTTGATGAAAGATTGCACACTATTATGAAGGACGTTCACGAGCAATGTCTCACTTATGGTAGGCAAGCTGATGGCTATATTAACTATGTACGTGGTGCAAACATTGCAGGCTTTATGAAAGTCGCTAATGCAATGATTGGTCAAGGCATTATCTAATTCTGAATTACGAATTTAGAAAATAACGGAGAGATGCACGGGTTAACCGTGCATCTCTTTTTTTTGCGTACAAATATTAGCCGTGAAATATGCTATTGAATAATGACATTGTTCTACATTTACAAGCAAAATGCATTGTCTCTCTTTTTTCTGCCCTTTGACAGAGGGGTTAAACAACATAATTACTATATTCGCAGAAGGAAGAAATACTAAACAATAATAATATGTTACGTACGATAAACGTGCGGTGCAAAAATACGGGTAAAACGCATAGAGTTCCAGCGGGATTTACGATGGAAGAAGTATATGACATGCTTGAAATCAACTTGCCCTACGAATGCACCAGTGTTAAGGTAAACAACAAGACAGAAGGTCTACATTATACAATTTATAATGATAAGGACATAGAGTTTATTGATATTACAAATCCTTCTGGCATGCGTACTTATACACGCTCGCTGTTTTTTGTTTTATACAAAGCTGTGCGCGAAATTTACCCTCAAGCACGTTTAAGGATAGACACGCCCATTTCTAATGGTTATTATTGTCGTCTGTCGGGTTTGCCTGATGGCGTAAATAGCGATGTCCTTGTATCTTTGCGCAACAAGATGAAGGCTATTATTGAGGCTAATCTACCTTATCATCGAATAACAACCCCCACGAGTGATGCTATAGCTCTTTTTCGACAGCACGGTTTGGAAGATAAAGCACAACTCTTGGAAGGTTCTGGCTTATTATATACAACTTATTATACGCTAGGCGATACTGCTGATTATTTTTATGGCTCTCTTTTGATAAGCACAGGACAATTGCAATTGTTTGATTTGGTCTCTTACTATGATGGCTTATTATTACGCGTTCCTGACCCTAAAAATCCTGAAACATTAAAGCCAATGATTGATCAACGTAAGATGTTTGACGTCTTCAATGAGCAGCATCGATGGCAAGAGATTTTAGGAATATCAACGATAGGCCAATTTAACAAAGCGTGTTCCGAAGGTGGAACTGATGATCTAATCAACATTTCAGAAGCATTACAAGAAAAACGTATTAGTGCTTTGGCTGACCGCATCGCAAATCAACCAACAATTAAAGTCATATTAATTTCTGGCCCATCATCTAGTGGG
>JABZGO010000158.1 GCA_015259305.1 Alloprevotella tannerae
ATTTTTCGCCGGTAAAGAAGCCACGTAACGACAAAGCAAGGGGCGCAAACTCTGCAAGTCAATATTCCCCACAAGAATCACGTTGCAGTCATTCATCCCGCAGAAAAGTTGGCGATAGATTGCCTGAATCCGCTCGTAGTCTGCTTTTGCCAACGTCTCCATCGTGGTTGGTGCGGTGCGCGGGTTGTTTCCGTAGCGTGCGGCCGCAATTGCGTCGTTGTAAGTCACATTTGGGTTTGCCTCGCGATTGATCAAAAACGATTGCATCCGCTCTTTGAAACTTTCGTAAGCCGCCGGATCTTTTCGAGGTTGCGTTACATATAAATAAGTCAACTCAAAAAGTGCCCTCAAGTCATTTGTCGAAGCCGTACCCTCAACGCCCTGCGTCCTTTCATTGATAAAAGGCGCTACCCGCATCGACTTTCCGGTCATCCAACTACGTAAATCTGCCGCTGATAGCTCTCCCCATCCGCCGGCCTCCATAGCCCCTTTGAGAAAGGCCAAGTTGGGCGCATCTTCATTGGCAAAGAGTTGCTTCCCGCCTTTGCCAAAGAGCTTGAAACTCACTTGATCTGCACCGAAAGTCGTTTGTTTTACGTAGACGTTTATGCCATTGCTCAACTTAAATACGCGCACGCCCGCTTTCATATGATCATATTCCGCCAAGATCTTTCCCGGTCGCGGAAAGGCGGTGAGTAGCATCTTCGGGCGTACACATTCTTGGTAAGCCGGATAGCTTTTCTTTTGCGCCCCACGCACACAGCGCTCAAGTTGCTCGGTTGAAGGCACGCGGAAGTCCGCCTTTTTGGGTGCATAAAGCAGCAATACTTGATTGCGGTCCGTTACCAACTCTTTAATCGCTGTATTTACATCCGCCAAGGTCAGTTCCGCATCAAACTTACGCCTTACGTGCAATTCTTCCGCCGTAGAAAGAATCGGCTCACCATAAAGATAATGATCCAGACATTGCTTTACGTAATGATGATTGGCCAATTGTCCGCGCTGATTATTGCAGCGCTCGGCCTTGTTGCGCAAGATCCCCTTAGCTCGCGTCAGTTCTCCGGTCGTGAATCCCCATTGGCGCGCCTGCTCCAGCAAGCCTACAGCTGCCGACAATCCGGCTTCGATCTGATCTCTCTTACACGAGACGCTCAGCGAAAAGGCTTTTTTCGTCTGAACAATCAAAAATTTTCCATCTTTCACCGATGCCGCCGTAAAAGGCGCCTTCGCCTCGCTTTGTTGTTTCGACAAGCGCTCGTTAAGCATCAAGCAAATCAAGTCGTGCTCATAGATTTCTTGCTGATAGCGCTCGCTTGATCGCACCGAAGTTGGCTTCACATCGCGCTTCATATAGAGATGCGCCAGAGCGATCGGTTGCTCTGCATCGCGCATCACGTGCGTAATCATACGCTTGTTGTCTGCTACGGGATAGTATCGGCGCTGGGGCGCATTTGGCGGGAGCGATAGGCCGCCAAACTGCCGTTTGATTTGGCTTTCTATGACATTGACGTCCACATCTCCCACAATGACGACTGCTTGCAAGTCCGGCCGGTACCATTTGTTGTAATAATCTCTCAACGCATCGGGCGAAAAATTGTTGATGACGTCCAAATGGCCGATCGGCATCGCATCTTCATATTTTGAGCCTTTGAAAATGACCGGAAAAGCATCTTCCATCATTCGCGCCACGGCCATCCCCGTGCGCCTCGTGCGCCACTCTTCACGCACGACGCACCGCTCTTTGTCGATCGCTTTCTCTTTGAGCAAAAGCCCATCGCACCAATCGCGCAGAATCAGCAAGCACGAATCGACCACCCCCTGTCGCCGCACGGGAGCGGCTGAGATATGATAGACCGTGCGATCAACGCCGGTGCACGCATTTAGGTTTGTGCCAAACTTAATTCCGACGCTTTCGCACCAAGATATCAAGCCGGGCGACGCACCTTCGCCGCGAAAATGGGTCGACCCATTAAAAGCCATATGCTCGAGGAAGTGCGCCAAACCGCGCTGATGTGGCATTTCCAAGATCGAGCCTACGCGCTGTGCCAAATAAAAGCTGGCCAAACCCGGCTCAGCTGCGTTGTGGCGGATATAGTAAGTTAATCCGTTCGACAAGCGTCCTTGCCGGAGAGTCGCCTCCTGTTGTGACGACTGTGCTGGTAGGGTTAATGGCTGTAGGCTCATATAGTAGGATATCCTTTTAGGGTACTTAAGACGTGTGCTGTTGCGGTCTTGGACGTTCGATAGGAAAGGCTGCCCCCTCGATCTTTCTTTGTCGCATTGGAGATAGCGTGGAGCCGCTTTCCCTTTTTCGTAGCATACGCCAGATTTTCAGAAGTTTGCTGCATGGAAAAGAAACAAATCGTCCGGCTTTTTGGCGCCTTCAGCTTGGCATAGGCTTGGTGGTGAGCCCCTTTCGGCAGACTTCTGTCGATGTTGCGTAGCGGGAAATCGAAAGCGTGTGGACGTAGTTTCATTTTTGCTTGATAAGGGTTTGCAAATGTAGAGGTGCAGTAGCTTTGCGACAATACCTAAAAGAGGGGATTTTGCCTGAGGGCCGACTTTCAGGCTACGAATTTTAGGATATTAAAACCCCTTATCGCAAGATCGAAGTAGCAAATTGGTGTCCATTGATGCTTCTTCCCCTTCTTCGAGGCCGTAGCATTGAATCATGTGGGGCGCTCGTTGCAAAGTCGCCATCCATACTCCGCCAAGGGGTTGCTTATCTGCTTTTAGCTTGCCGTAAGGCGCTACCTGCGATGCGTAGTTGAGCCCCTTCGTCTGTCGACTTCACCTTATGATTGATGCCCTTTTTGTTGGTCTAAAGGCGATCGCCTTCTGTGCCCTTATCGTCTTTTCTGTGCGAGTTGTAGCGTAGTGTTTCGATAGTTTTTTTACGTATCAAATGAGTCGGCAAATCGATGAACAACAGTCTGTTGTTCGTTTTGCATCGCACATATGGCGGCCTTTCCGTCTATTGTCGCTGTCGGCGTGTTGCGCCTTCGCCGCATTTTATGGTTTGGTGGCAGCAAACGATGGTTTGACGGCAGCAAACGATGGTTTGGCGGCTGCAAACGATGGTTTGGCGGCAGCAAACGAAAAGCCGACCGGCGCTGACGAAGAGAAACGCCTATTTACACGTGATGCAATGCGTGCTGCAACGCCCAAAAATGCGTGCGTCCGGTGCAAAAACTTTTTGGTGGTGATGCCAAATAAGACAGATGTAAGGGTAGGAGCGATAGGATGAGGGGAATGAAAGCTGTATAAATAGAAAGATGAAAGTAGCGCAATTCAAAATACCCTAAAATTGGTATTGTAGCGGCGCGCAAGCCCCTCTAACTTTGCACTCGGTTTCACGACCACATACAACAACAATCTATAATTAAGTTTTTCACTATGAAAAAGACAAGCTTTATGCTCTCAGCATGGGCCGCGTGCTGTTTGCCATTGGTCGCCAAGGCGGATATTCCGCCGGCGCCCAACTTGTTTCGAGCCTCGCCGGCGCAATATGACTTTCGCATAGCCGAAGTGCGAGGCGATTACGGGCAAGATTTCCAATTTCAGTATGACAACTTCGGCTGTCTTCTACGCCAAGTAGGCCTTTCAGACGACGGCGTTGAAGTTGAGCAGAATGTCTACACCTACGACGCCAATCATTACTTGGTTCAGCATGAAGAATGCGCAGGACTGAAAGACGACGGCACACCCGTCGTCGACTTACGCCAGATCTATACGCGCGATGCCAATGGCTATATCATCGGATATAATCGCTGGAAGCGTAGGGCACAGGAGGAGACCGACTACGAAATGTTTGAAGACATTCGCGGGAGCTATACGTACGATGAAAAACAGCGACCTACGCACGCTGTTTATATGTATTATGATGGCGAGAAGGCGGAATGGTATGAAGGTCTCGTAGTCGATTTGACATATACAGAAGATGGCAAACTCGAATCGCTGACAAAGACCGTGGACAACGCCTTGTTTGAAAAAGAAGAGTTGACTTACAACGAACAAGGTAAGATCGCCGGGTTGACACTTACTAAGCCGGGTGCGAACGACGTCGTTTGGATGTATACCTACGATGCTGCAGGCGACATAACTCAATCGGGCCGCCCCGGATACTATTTCAACTATACGTATTACGAAGACAAGACGCTGGATAAGACGTTCATTCCGCGCAAAAACATTGTCGACAAGTCGCTTTTTGGATTGCGCAATGCCATCACGTGGTATGCTGCGCCTACGGAAAATAGCTACGTACACGCCATCCGGCACGAAGAAACGACCGGTGCAACGATGGTCTATGAACCGATTGACCAAACGAGCGTAGAGCGCGTGATGCTTGGCGATAAAGTCGAGCAAGACGCCCTCGTTGTCGAAGGCCGTTGGCTGCGCGTAAAGCCGGGTGCTTCCGAACGGGGGAGTGTGTTGCGCATCTTCGACTTGTCCGGCCGCTGCATTAAGATGCAGCAGGTGGATAAAGCCCTTGAACGCATTGATCTGACGACTTTGCCCTCCGGAAACTACATCGTAAAAATCGCTCAGCACGAAGCAAAAATCGTGCGCTGAGCTCATTTTAATAGATACCTTTTTCTCAATGTGGCGGCCGGGGACTCGCGGAGATTTTTCTCCGCCCCCGCCTCTGCCGTCGCAACCAAAATGATAACACAACCAAACTCGCCTCGTATCC
>JABZGO010000159.1 GCA_015259305.1 Alloprevotella tannerae
CATTGTAGCCCTTTGTTTGCGCCGGTGTCGCGACGAATGGCAGAGTGGAGAGGGGCTTCACGTAAGTTCTAACAAGCAAATCGACGTTTCGCCCGAAGAAATTCGCAAGATCAAAGACATCGGCCAATGGGAATTTCTCGCCATTCGAACGGAAGAACTTGCCGAACTTGACGAACAGGCGCTGCTCGGCGACAAACAGCTGGCGAAAATATACACCGGTACGGTGCGTATAGGCATTGATATGAAAAAGGCGCCCGACGATTGGTTTACAGCCAAAGGCGATACGGCCGTTTTGCATCTGCCGGCCGTCGGACTCTTAGACAATAACTTTATAGATGAGGCGCAAACGAAGGCTTTTTACGAGAAAGGTACGTGGCGCCCGGAAGATAAAAATAAATTGTATGCCATTGCTCATCGAAAGATGCTGGCGCGTTGCTTAACGGTCGAAAATCTTAGGGCAGCCCGCCAACAAGCTTCGGCGCAATTCGATCAGATCTTCTTTGCTTTCGGATATAAATACGTAATTATTAATTATGGATCGACTACACAAAACGCTAAATAGATTATTTCTTTTCAGTGCGCTCTGTTGTCTAACTATTGCGCTCTCCGGTTGCGCCAAGGAAGATAAGTTGCCCGGCGCCTTTAAGCATTATGCGAGTCATAAGGGGCGGCGAACGGTCGTCATTTATCAGGCAGCGCAAAATTCTCTTGGGGCAAAGGACTATAATTATAAAGATTTTCGCGAACTCATAGCCGGAACTCAATACTTAAACGATGACGATCGCCTCCTCTTGTTCGTAGATGATATGAGCGCGCCTCGTATCTACTTCTTTTCGAAAGAATACGACGAGCCGCAGATTGTGCGCCAATGGAAAAAGGATGTTAACTCGGCTGATCCTAAAACGCTGCAAGACGTTCTGCGCTGGGCTAAAGAGAAATGCCCCGCCGACGAGTATGGCCTCGTGTTGTGGTCGCACGCCGATGGCTGGTTGCCGGCAACCAATAAAGATTATCGGCAGCAGAGTTTCGGCATTGACGTAGGGCCTTCCGGCAATCCTTATACAGATTCAGATGCATCCGGACGCTCCGGCTCACAGGCCGACATCCCTGATCTGGCAACGGCGATTCAGCAGAGCGGCGTCCATTTGCGCTTTATCCTTTTTGATGCCTGCTTGATGCAGAGTTTGGAGGTGGCTTATGATTTGCGCCACGTCGCAGATTATCTCATTGGTTCGCCCATTGCCATTCACGCTGCCGGCGCCAATTATACGCACCAATTGCAAAACGGCTTGTTTGCGGCTGATCCAAAGCAGATCGCCGTCACATATTATAACGATGTAGTCGACCCTAATCAGCAAGATACGTATGGAGATTTCGGCATC
Source organism: Alloprevotella tannerae (assembly GCA_015259305.1). Classification (GTDB taxonomy): domain Bacteria; phylum Bacteroidota; class Bacteroidia; order Bacteroidales; family Bacteroidaceae; genus Alloprevotella; species Alloprevotella tannerae_B. The sequence continues at coordinate 1,383 of JABZGO010000159.1, forward strand.
GTGCTATCCGTAATCGATACGAAGTACATGGAATCTTTGGCGGCCGCGATCAAAAACGCTTTGCCCCGCTCGGCGTTTCGCGCCGCACCGCGTTTTTCGCCCGATATGACGGACGTGACGCCCTACCATTATTATTCGTCGTCCAACTTCTATCGTCCGCATTATTACGATGCTTTAGACGCTTTGCATCATTTGCTTTCGCCGGCCGATTATGCGGCTGTGCGTCTACAGATGCAGAAAGCTATTCCTTTTACTTTCTATTCGCCGCGCTTTTGGATTGGTCCTTCCAGCGTAGACTTTCAAGAATTAAATTCGCCTACGCTTTGCGGAACTTCTATGTTTATACCTCAGCAGATCTATTCTGATAATGCCTCCTTGGCAAAGCAACATGGCGATTTGAATGCTGCTTTCCGGAAGACGGAATGGTATAAAGCCGCAGGTTGGGCGCAGACGGGCTGGTAGGGCTTTTAGTAACGAATTTCTTGATGAGGTTTGCAGGCAATGCGCTTTGCAAACCTCTTTATTATATATAATGTGTAGTTAATGTGGATTGAAGAGCTGATTATTCTATTCAAGGTGTAGTTGAAAGCAGTTGGACTTGCCGCTTTTTCCGTTAACCTGAATGTGCAATGGGCTATAAGTGGTTCCAAACCCTCGCCGTTTGGCTTGAGGAGCAAAAGCTGCGGCGCAACGATGGCTAACAAAAAAGTCGTGCCAACGACCGCAGTGCGATCTTGACACGACTTTGCGTTGTTTATCGTAAACTTAAGTGTTATTTCTTCAAGCGGTGCATCGCCTCAACGCAATCTTCGCGCGTACCGAAGGCTGTTAAGCGAATATAACCTTCGCCCGATGGACCGAAACCTACGCCCGGCGTGCTCACCAAAGCGTAATCGTTGAGCAGCATTTCCCAGCAATCCCAACTTTTCATCCCCTCCGGTGTCTTAAACCAAATGTATGGTGCGTCCGTGCCGCCATATACTTTTAAGCCGGTAGCCATTAGCGTTTCGCGCATTATGCGTGCGTTCTCCAAGTAGAAGTCTACCACTTCCTTTACTTGGCGTTTGCCTTCTTCTGTATAGATTGCAGCCGCCGCGCGCTGTACGATGTAGGGCGTGCCGTTGAATTTCGTGCACTGGCGGCGGTTCCATAGCGGATTCAGATGGACGCGCGTTCCGTCAGCTCCGCGTGCGGTCACCTCTTTCGGCACTATCGTGAAGCCGCAGCGCAAACCCGTGAAGCCGGCTGTCTTTGAATAGCTATGAAACTCCACAGCGCACTCTTTAGCGCCCTCAATTTCGTAAATAGAGTGCGGAACATCTTCGTTACGAATGAATGTAGCGTAAGCCGCATCGTAAAGAATCAAAGCGCCCGTTTGTAAAGCGTAATCCACCCACTTTTTCAGTTGCGCCCGCGTCAAAACCGTTCCCGTCGGGTTATTAGGATAGCAAAGGTAGATCATATCTACCGGCTTCGTGGGCAGTTCGGGGATAAAGTCGTTCTCTTCCGAGCAAGCGCAATACGTGATTTTGCTCCACAAACCATTGTTAAAGTCGCCGGCACGTCCCGCCATGACGTTCGAATCGATGTAAACGGGATAAATCGGGTCCGTTACGCAGATCGTGTTGTCCCGACCCAGAATGTCGCCGAAGTTACCTGTATCGCTTTTTGCCCCATCATTGACAAATACCTCGTCGGCTGAAAGCGCAATGCCGCGCGGTTCAAACACATTCGCTACGATAGCCGAGCGCAAAAACTCATAACCCTGCTCAGGGCCATAGCCTCTGAAAGTCTCCGCGTGGGCCATCTCGTCGACGGCATTGTGCAGCGCCTCGATTACGGTCGGTACGAGCGGACGCGTTACGTCGCCGATGCCAAGGCGTATGATCGGCGCATCAGGATGTGCCGTTTTATAAGCTTCTACGCGGTGTGCGATGTCCGCGAAGAGGTAATTCTTTTGCAGTTTCAGAAAGTTGTCGTTTATAAAAGCCATATTCTAAGAGTTTAAGGGGGAAAATTGGAGGCCCTTGTTGCTATATGACGCGCCGTCGTGCCTCGTCTTTTTATTCTTCGGGCAATTCGATTGTGCCGGTAAACACGGTGGTGGCCGGCCCGGTCATATAAATATGATTATCATTCTCATTCCAGACGATGGTCAGTTGGCCGCCATCCATCACGATCGTAGATGTGCGTCCTGCGCGCCCTGTCAGCGCTGCCGCTACGGCCGTGGCGCAAGCCCCCGTCCCGCAAGCCATCGTGATGCCCGAGCCGCGCTCCCAGACGCGCATACGTATGCTTCCGTCGGGCCGTATTTCGGCAAACTCGATGTTGCAACGTTCGGGGAAAATCTGAGCTTGCTCGAGACGAATGCCATTCGTTTGCACATCATATCCTTCTACGCCGTTGATGAAGTTGACGAAATGCGGATTTCCCATCGAAACAAAAGTGCCTCGATAGTTAGTATGGTCGATCGTCACTTCACCATCTTGCATACTACCATCCGGTGTTGAAAGCTGATGCTTGTCGGCCAGAATCGGCTCTCCCATGTCCACGGTCACTTCGACTACCTTATTGTCGGCATCAGTCGTCATATGGAGCAGTTTCGTGCCGGAAAGTGTGTCGATGGGCAATTCTTTTTCCGACGTGATCCCATTATCGTAGAGATACTTGCCCACGCAGCGAATGCCGTTGCCACACATTTTTCCTTCCGAACCGTCATTGTTGAAGATGCGCATCGTAAAGCGGCCGCTTTCGTTCTTCCCGATGAGTATAATGCCGTCGCCGCCGATGCCTTTGTGCCGATCGCTCCAAGCTATGGCAAGCTTTTCGGGGTGGGCTATTGGGAAGCGCATGGTGTCGATGTAGATATAATCATTTCCGGCGCCATGCATTTTTGTAAATTCTATTCTTTGAGCCATTTTTATGGTAATACTGTATTTGTTCGTCTTATAGCTGCGAAGTTACGATAAAGCCAGAAAAAAGGCAAGCAATGCGGGGAAAACAATGCACTAATGAAAAAATGCTGACCCCGTTTTTCTGCGCCGCTTGGTCCGTATGAAGTTGTACGACCCTTGCTTTTTCGCCTCACGCTGACTACTGATTTGAAGTCGACGCGCCGCCATCATATGCTACTCGCGCCGCTGCAGCGGCAGAGCGTAGGCCGTTAGTTGATCGAAGTCGTCTTATTTTACCTTTCGTCAGAAAAGGCTATCTGCTCGTGCTCTCAAATTTTCGACCAAGTATGAAAAGAAAGGCTGCAACGTACAACTATTTTGTTTGCGCTCGTGAGCGTAAACC
>JABZGO010000015.1 GCA_015259305.1 Alloprevotella tannerae
TTGGTAGGCTGACCGAAAAGGTCATAACCCGGGAAAGTCAAGCCGCCGGCATATCGGAAGCCCAACATAACGGCGTGGGATTTGGCCGGACGCCAATGGGCCGCAGCGGTATAAATGCCAAGGTGGCCGGTAGCTCCCTCCTCTTTGGGGAAGAGGGACAGGGAAGCGTCGACGGAGGCTTTTTTATCTGTATAAAAGATGCCGGAAGGATTGGTGTAGAGATACATGCCTTGCGACAAACCAACGGCGGTATTGCCCAAACTCCGGGCACGCGCATCGGGATTGAGCATCAGAAAGGGCAAGGCGCGACCCTGTGCGCGACCCGTGGTGGCGCACAAGGCAAAAACGGCACAAGCTATCCATTTTATTTTATTTTGCATGGCAAATCGTTTTTAGCGTTTGATAAATAGTTGTTGATGTTTGCCTTGGGCCGTGAGAATCGTAAGGCGATAAGTGGCCGGAGCAAGTTTGCTTAGATCAACGGACGCTACGTGGAGCGCATTGGTTGAAACCGTGCGGCGCAACACCTCTTCGCCCGTTGGCGTGGAGATGATAAAGGTGGCCGATGTCAACTTGGGATTAAGCAAGGCGTTGAGGTCGCGCTTCACCGGAATGGGGTATACCATATAAACGGGAGCTGCAATATGATCTACGACGCGCACTTGGAAACTGCTTTCGACCATAGCTTTGCGACTATCGGTAGCTCTTACTTGAACTTTCGTTGTGCCTTTGCCGACAGCGCGAAGCTCGAGGCGACCTTCGGCATCGGCCGTAGTCTTCACGACCTTTTCGTTGCCTGAAACAACCGAGAAATGGAGACGTTCGCCGGAGGCATATTGGTAATACTCAGGCAAAGAGATCGTCTTTGCACCTTCATCTAAGCCAATAATCAGGTTTTCAAAAGCGGAAGTCAACTGCGTCGGCGTCTGGTTGCCAACCTTAAACTTCAGGACTTGACTCGTAGCTGCACCTAAATCGTCGGTGGCCGTGAAGGTGAATTGATACTCGCCAGCCGGCAAGATGGGCCAAATCGTAATGTTGATTTGATTATCAGCACGCTTGGCTACAACGCCTTTTGTATCGCCCGTCAGTTGATACTCCCATTTATGGCCGTCAGGATCATTGACAGAGAAGCTGAAACTACTCTTGGCATCTCCGCTAACGACTTGCCGGCCTTGCGGGAAGCCATTGATAACGGGGGCATGATTGAGTTTCGTCGTACCTTCAATGAAAGCGGGCTGCGCAGTATGTCCCCAACGATCGACAGCTACAATAGCCATATAATAAGTTGTATTGTCGCGTAAGGATTCAAAACGATGCTTAATGAAACTACCAAGGGGGTAACCGGTGCCGTTAATGCGGATCGGCTGAAGCGAAGCCAAGGCGGCCGCATTGAGGGCCTTGTCGCTGATGTATACATTATAGAATGTGCGGCCTGGTCATCGCCATCGGAAGCAACTGACCATTTCAGATCGAGCGTAACATAATCGGGCGTGACACTCATACCGGAGACTTGCGCTGGAGCAATGCCTTTGTCTTCAGCAAAAGCTGCTTCAGCATCGATAAAGCCTCGACCTAACTTGCCTTTATAGGAGGGATTCAATTCGTCGATGTTGTAAGGACGGAAAGCCGACATCAAACGTGCCTTGAGTTGGTCGTTGGTGAAACCTTGCTGCCCAAAATAGGAAACAACGAGGGCAGCGATACCGGAGACGTGCGGGCAGGCCATTGATGTGCCTTGCATGAAGCCATAGCCGGAGCTATCATTGCGTTTGGGAACGGTGCTGAGCACACCACCCTTTAGACCGAACACGTCTTGATCACCACCAGGAGCCATAATGCTAACCCAGTCGGCATAGTTGGAATAGCTTGCTTTACTGAAATCCCAAGCCATAGAAGAAACAGAAATAACCTTAGAATAGCTGGCGGGGAGGGCCTCAAACTCTTTGTCTTCATTGCCCGCAGCAAAGATCATCACTCCACCCTTCATCGGGGAGTCAGCTTTCTGATTGCCTTGGTTATCACAACCGGCATATTGGATGAAATAATACATCGCTTCTTTGAGTGATGCGGGGAGTTGGGTAACGCCTTCGGAAGAATTATAACCCCAAGAGCACTGGGCAATGACGGCGCCATTATCGGCCGCATACTTGATAGCTTTAGCAGCATCGCCTTCTTCGCCTCTCTTTCGGAAGATCTGGCAACTCAACAAGCGAACGCCGGAATTAGCTGTGCCATCGCCACCGGCAATACCACCGACACCAACACCGTTATTGTTGCGCGCTGCAACCGGTCCGGCTACGTGTGTGCCGTGGCCGCCTTCATCGGGTTCAATCTTTCCACCTACGGCATCTTGAGCTTCTACGAAATTGTAACCATAAATATCATCTACAAAGCCATTACCGTCATCGTCAACGCCGGGCGTGCCATCCATTTCTGTTTGGTTGATGTGCATCGAAGCCTTGAGATCTTCGTGGTTTACTTCAATACCGCCATCAATGATGGCAACAATGACATTGGGCTTACCCGGCGTATAGTTCTTCCATACGGGCCAAACATTGCAGTCGGCTCCAGCCTTGCTTTTATTGCTCAACGTGCCGTCGTTGTGGTAATGCCACTGCTCTTGCAAGCGGGGATCATTGAACGGCGCAGCAACAGCTTCTTTCAGACGCGGTGCAGAAGGAGTTGAAAGTTGCTGCGTCTTGGGCAAAGCTACAGGAATCACCTTTTCAACCTTCTGAATCTGATCTACGCGTTCGAAGCGCTTGATGGCTTCTTGCAGATCTTGCTTCTCATCAAAATAAACGGTGTACCAACGATCTAAGCCCGCAGCCTTGGTGCGTCCTTCGTATTGGCCGCAAGGTGCAAATAGACGCTCAACTTTATAAGTTCCGACGCTTCTTAAAGTCTTCAGCATCGGACTAGGAACACTCTGCAAGGATACGACTCCGGGTTGCTCAAACTTGATGGACTGTGTGGCTTCGGGGGCTACTTTAATATTCACTCGCCCGGCAATGGCCGTCACGCCATCAACTGAGGTCTGGCTGCGCGTGTTTTGCCCATCTGTCAAACTCAAATCGTCAGAGCAGGAGGAAAATCCTGCTGCTCCAAACAATAAGAGCGTATATAGAATTAAATGTTTCATTTTAATTAAGGTGTGAAGCGTTAATGTTACTGCAAACTTTTAATGCATTGCTGAACGGCTGCAGAAACTTTTGATTTAGAACTGGAGAACACGCTAGGTTTATAGAGTACACCAATTTGCAAGACTGGTTTATTGTCATTGATGTCGACGAACTTATCGCCTTTTATCGCTAACACTAAATTGTCAGAACGACGACCATACACGTGGTACTTGCCATAGTCTTCAATGAACTCAAAGCCATTCTCTCGCAACAGCGCATCAAAGCGCTTTGTAATATTCCAATTGCGACCGTTTTGCCAAACGCCTAAGTTGGGTTCACTAAAGTTCAACGTGTATTGCTCTACACTACCAACCCATTCATCAGCAAGGGATGCATCTGCACCTTTTGTGTAGAAGAAATATGTGCGATTGACAAGGGGCGCTTTCTTTGTATCAAAAGAATAAGCCTCCACTTCATTCAAACGGTTCTTTTTGTGGCTATTCAGCGTGCTATTCTCTCCTTGTTCAAAAGCTAAAACATCGGTGGTCTTCTTATCCGTCTTGTGCAACAAATGCACAGGGCCGAGATCAAGCTTTGCAAAGGTCGGATAATCCTTTTCTTGTACTTGTATTTGTTCAAAGAAGAGGACCACGCTGTTGTTTTCTTCCAACACATCCACCTTGATCATCAATTTTTCAGCGTCGCTAACAAAGACCTTAGGATCTGCAGTTGACTGAACGTAGCCAAATTGTGCTACATAATCTTTAAAGGCCTGTGAGCGCACAGCTTCTATACCTGCTCTGGAAAAAGAACGCGTAAAGATTCTTGTCGCTGCCCCCGTTTGCGTGTCGTGAACGTAGACAATATCTTTAAACAAAGGAGAGGGTGTTTTGAAGAAATAACTCTCCTCTGTCAGATCAAAACTTGGATCCGGCGCTGCATACTCGGTTAGAAAGCCGCCTCGACGTATCTCATTATCCATAACCTTATGAACATTGAAAGGGGAACCAGGGTTGCAAGCCAAAACAAACACTTCAATACCGGGTTGCTTCACCACAATCCGTGATTGTTGCTCGCCACTACGCAGCAGGAAAGTTGCCGTTCTGGCTTCAGTTGTACCATTGCGCTCTGCGAAGACTTTCAGTCCATGCTTCTTTTTAATGACCTTCAGCCATTTTTCTGAATCTTCCTGCGTAATTGTATAGTCAGGAATGTTCGTCTGCACCTCAGCCGTTACATTTCCACCGGCTTGAGGCACAATAATCTCCCCACCATCAACGCCCAAGATAACGTCATCTGCGCTTTGACTAACCATAACCTTCTGAACGGCCAAGCCGGCATCGATAATAATGGCACTACTACGCATCACTCCCGTCTCGTTATTCTTCACGCGAACAGACAAGCTATCGCCCTTCCGCTCCAACGAGAGCCATTCTTCTTCAGCTGCTGAAGAAGCAACCCAAGACGAGCGGTTTGAGGCGACGTGAACAAATTGTTCGTCCATCAGCTTACCAAAAGATAAGTTTTGTGCTGATAGCGTCAAGGTCGGGCGCTCATAGTCTGTCGTGTCCGAGCAAGCTACGGCGAGGGCTGCCAATACGACAATCGAGACCACCCATTTCAGCTTATTATATATTGTATACATAGAGGCCTACTTTTAGTGTTTGAACAAATGCTTATTGCGCTTCAGCTGCTGCATCATCAATGCAGAAGTTTTACGCAACACAGCCGTACGCTTAATCAAACTACTACTCTTAAACACTTCGGGTCTATAGCTAAAGAGCAAAGCCAAGACAGGTTTATTATCATCCGAGATAGGCGTAACGGAAATAACCAAGCGGTCGCTTTCACGGCCGTAGAAGTGATTCGTGCCACTCGTATTGATGTAAATGAAACCCTCTTTGCCCAAGAGTTCAGTTAACTCTTCCGTAACAAGCCAATCTTTTCCATTTTTCCAAAGTCCGAGACTCATATCCTCAAAGAGCAGGATGCCAGTTTCTACACTACCCAACATTTTTGCGTCAACAGAACCTTTCGGATTTGTATCATAGAAGATATAGCTACGGCTATAGAATGGCTGCGTATTAGCGGCCATCTTGTATTGCAAGATCTCCACCTCTGAAGGATTGTTTTCATTCATTACGCGAGAAGTCTCCTGACTACCAGCACTGCGTTCGTATGCCTCTACGTCTGCCACCTTTTTGTTTTCCTTCTGAAGCAATTCCAAGGGGCAATAAGGAAGCGAAGCAAACGTAGGGTGAGGAGCGTCTTGCTTAATAAAGGGTCGGAAAGTCATATTCACGCCTTCGTTGCCTGATTTCTCAGAGATAGTCACGTTCAGTTTGAGCATCTCCTTGTCCGATATATAATCTTTCTTTGAGTTAGGATCTACGCGGCGATAGCCGTTGGCAAACAAGAATTTTTCAAATTCGCTCGATTTGCAAGCTTTGACCGCCTTCTTCCCATCGCCCACTGTTACAATGCTTGAGGGCACAATGCCATCAGGCGTGCTATATTGGATAAGGGTAAAGATCGGAGAGGCCGTCACAAACGTATACATCTCCTCCATACCATACTGCGGGTAGGCATTTTGATAGTCGCGCAAATAACTACCGCGGCCCAATTCAAACGACATAATCTTATGTACATCCACCGGATTTCCGGGATTAATTGCAAGTACATAAGTGAGCTTACCAGCCTGCTTGATCACAATTTCTTTCGCCTGATTCCCACTTTTCGCAAACAACTTCAGCGTTCGCGGCTCGTTGGTATCATTGGGCTGGGCTTTCAGTTTTACCTCTTCTTCTCCTTTGGTAATCTCCAACCAATCGGCCTCGTCTTCTGCTACGAGATCATAGGCCGTCGTGTTTGTCGTCACATCCACCACTTTATTACCGCCTTCACGTGGGAAATAAACAGTATCGGGCATCACGTCCAGCACCACATCCGCAGCACTTTGCTTCAAGTTGATTTTTCCGGAGGCCCCATTCGCATTAACCAGCACATACGTCTGCCGATCCTCACCAAGTTTATTTTCCGTCACTTTTAATTTCAGGTCATTGCCATCTTGCACAATAGAGAGCCATTTCCCTTCTTGCGGCGAAGAAGCCACCCAGTTTGTTTGATTCGTTGTGATGCTCACCGTCTTTTCGTCCAAGCCTTTCGCAAACGTCAGGTTATTTTCCGACAAGACCAAGGTGGGCTCTTCGAAGATATCTTCTTTGGCGCACGAAGCAACCATTACCACCATACCCCCCAAGAAAAGGGAGCGTAAGATTCTTTTGATTTGCATAATTTATAGTATAATTTGATTGTCTTATATACCAAGCACAGAGCGCCAGTCTAAGCTTTCACTTTCCTGACACTAATAAGTTAATTATTTCGTTCGCAGTCTTTATTGCGAGTAGAAAATCGTCTTATCCATTGCGTTATGTTCCGAATGAAGCAAAGCGGATCAAAGAAATACTTTATGGCATAATGGAGCAAAAGAGGTAAGGTTACGCGGTTACATGCTCTCATTACCACCTTTGTTGGCAAATCTAAACATAAAATTTCAAACAAAAAAGAGTTTTCAGAACTATTTAATACCATCTCACGCCAATTCTTACCAAAAGGAAGAAATCTTCCTCACGATATATTTCTTGAGCTAAATCTACGAAGGGGCGCCTTTATCGCCTCTTCTTATTCGCTCATCAATCCGTCAAAACAACTTATCTACATCAATAGATACGCCTAGCATTACATTGATACCATCAGTCAGCGGACTATTCAGATAATAATACTTTGGACGATAATTAAAGAGGTTATCCAAAGCCAACGTTACCTTCACACCCTTCTTAAATTGTCCGGCTGCCGAAAATTTCCAAAGCGTATAACCGGGATATTCTATGTCACGCATACCTTTCGACACATCATAATAGTCGATATATTCCGGATTAGTTACACCCGAAAGATAGCGGCCATCGATGCCAAGGGTCATGCCAAAGTTTTTATGAAAGCGGTGCTCCCAATCAGCGTGCACCATCAGCGAGTGCTTGCGAGCAGATATATATGGTGCCGACATTCGATCACCGGCCTTATTGCGTGGGAGGTTCTCGGCCGTCAGCGTGTAAGCAAAGCGGGCTGACAGACCGTTGCGCCAATGTCCTTGCACTGCCGCCTCCATACCGATCACAGAATGAGCGGCCAGATTGATATAAGAGAGGTGGGGAATAGGGTCCGTAGGGTTCGCCAGATAAGGAGCACCGGTTGCGATCTTATTAGTAATGTAGTTATAGTAGCCATTCAGCGTGAAGTTGTAACCACCCTTTGCATACTCAGCTGAGAGATTCAAGTTGTGGCTCACTTCTGCCTTCAAGTTCGGATCTCCCACGACTATCCAAATACCGGCCATATCATACTCATAATACTTCTCCTTTAGCGTTGGTGCGCGAAAGCCCATGCCATAACCCAAACGCAGGTTCATATGAGCGAGCGGCTCATAGCGCAGACTCACTTTCGGCGTCATTCGTGAGAAGTGGTGATCCGAAAAATAGTCATAGCGAAGCGCGCCAACCAGTTCCAAATTTTGTAGGATGTTCCAATCATATTGCGCGAAAGCATCAAAAGCGTTCTGTTCGCGCGTTTTTCCTTCTAGTTTCTTATTATAGAGATAGTCGTGCAAGTAATCAGCCCCGAGTGTCAACACATCGTTTGCGCCGAAGCGAAGATTATACACAAGACGCAGCGAATTTTGCACATTCGAGTAATGTCTGACGTCAGCCTTTGTCAAGCGACGATACTCTGATTTATCATATTGATCAAAAGCATAGGAAGCCTCCCAATTAGCCCGCTCATTTTGCTTCCACAAAGCCTGCAAGCCGCCGGAGAAGCCGCGGTAGCGTTCCGGCGTATCCTGAGTGCGCACCAGTTGGCGGAAGAAATAGCCGGCCCGCCCCTTGAGTTGCCAATTTTCCGTAGGTCGATACGTCAATTGCTCTTTGAAATCCCACGACTTATTACCATAAATCGTTGTAATGACGCGCGTCAAAGGTGCCGGCCCATTATTGACCATAAAGTTGTCTACCCGAAAACGATTTACGGTAAAGAGATTATCCCAGCGCTTACCGCCGTTTTGCAAAGAGAGACCATAGCGCTGCTCGTTGTGCTTCGCCCAGCGTCCATTAAGGTTCAGCGCAAACGGCTTGCGCTTGTTTTTAGTGATGATATTGATCACACCGCCGCTGGCATTCGAGCCATAAAGCGCCGATGCAGCTCCTTTTACGATTTCTATGTGGTCTACGTTGTCAAGCGTCAGGCGCGAGAAGTCCACGTCGTCCATCGTCTCTCCGGCCAAGCGCTCACCATCTACCAGGATCAGCAGACTCTGCCCGCTGAAGCCGCAGAAGTTCAAGTGCATCTGCTGGTTCATCGCATAGGAAAATTCTACACCCGGCATCCGCTGTTGGAGTAAGTCGCGCAAATCGGTCGCATCCGTTTTCGCAATGTCTTTCGCAGAAATCACACTGGTCAACACCGGCGATTTCATCAACAATTTTGGCGTTCGTGTTCCTGTTATGACTACTTGATTTAGTTCACCATCGTCCTTTATAGAGTCACGCTTGCTTTGTCCGAAAGCTAAGAGCGGACAAGCAAGGAATAAGAATATCGCTAACTTAGAGCTTTTCATTGTGTAGATGTCACAATAATTAATAGGGATATTTATAGCGAATGGTCAAGTTGCATTTCTTGCCGTCCGCTCCGATATAGTTCTCCAATTGGAGCGCAGCATAAAGGCCATTCTTCAATCGCAAGATGAAGACGTGCTTATTATGAGTAAAAGCCGGCGGCATCGGCGGAATATCCACGCGGAGCCAATTGGAAAGCACCTTGTTGGCTTTTATGCCTTGACAACCGATCAACTCATTGAGCATCTGGCTTTGATCTACCCATACGGCGTTCTCCGTCCATTCATCTTCAGTAAACGTAGCACCCAGAAAGTCGCCACTATTGTCCGGCAATTGGCTCAGATCGTTGTAGTTGGTCTCCAGCACCGCCCCGCCGTTCGTACGTACATTATCGCGATGCACGGCAAAGGTCCAAGATGGCGGCTCTTGCTGCCGGTCAGTAGGCGTAAAACTACGCTTTTCGTTGTGCGCAATGCCCTGACCGAAAACATCAAACCAATACGTATAGATTCCCGTCTGCCCATCGCCGCTGTCGCCGGCCGTCGGGATGGGAAAGCGCGTAAAATGGATTTGTGCGTGGTGTAGCCCGACGCTATCGCCCGCCGCTTGCAGAGCCGCCAGCGAGTCTAAGTCTACATAATACCAGTCCGTCCAACTGGAAGCGTCTACATAGAGCGTACCAGGTGCCACTTTCACTTGGTCGTTCGGCTCATCATAGATACCCCCCAAGATACCATTACAAGCTGTGAGCCCACTAAGGAGCGCACAGCCTGCAACGATGCTGATATAGCGTAAGCTAAGCTTCATGCTTTAATTAGTTTGTTCTTTCGCCTGTATATTTTGCTGTGATGGGGAAAGGCATTGAGCCCAACTTGAAGCCGTTTTCAATCGCCAATTTGCCGTCTTCAGTCAGTTTGACCGTAATCTTCGCGTTCTTAAAATCATAATCCTTATCCATCACCGTTTTGCCATCTTTCTTCGCCGTGAAGTGTGCTTTGAGACCGTCGCCGCTATAATCACGAACGTATGCCTTTGACGCTTGATCAAGGGCGATGTTGCTGATTGTGAAACTGCTGAGCGTTAAGTCGCCCATCGGCGTGCCGTTATATTGCTCCTCAGGGACAGTCACATTGATCGTTCCATCACCATTTACAGCTACCTTATAAACAGCATCGGTCACGGTGAACGGGCCAAAAGCGCTACCTACTTTGACTACGTCCGTACCTTTGTAGTTGCCGGCAATGCTTGATGTGCTTGGAGCCGGGCCATAGGTCCAGTTGATCGTCGTACCGCCCATCAAAGCAGGAATCGTGAAGACTACGTTGCGCATAGAGCCCTGGTAAGAAGCCTCATATTCTTTTGCGCTGCCACCGGGGCCGGCAATTTTAATCTTACCCGTACCGGAAATGTTCTGACCTTGCATATCCAAGCTGAACAAGCCGTCGCCCCATTGCGGGTCTACGAAGCGGCAGAGGTATTTTTCGCCCGTCTTAAGCACGCGAATCTCAGCTTTGTCGCCGAAGTACTTGTTTTGAAACATGCTGTTCGTCACCGTGATGTAACCTACGTAGGTATGGAAGAGCGTCGTGTCGGCTTGCTGTGCACCGGCGTTAAACTCTATGTTTTTGATTTCCGCAGCGGTGAACGTTACCTTTGAACCATCGGTCTTGTTGATGGTTACGGATTGTGCGAGGCCTTTTTGTCCGGCCAGAGCTATGCAGAGAAGTAAGAATAACTTTTTCATTTCTTGATGAATTTGAAAGATTTTGTTGCTGTTTTTACAATAAATATACCTGCCGTATTGCCAAGCGATATGGCTACGCGACCTTGCGCATCGGCGTTTTGCTTGCCTACGATGCGGCCCGTGCTGTCATAGACAACGACCGGCGTGCCCGGCTGCAACTGTTCGCCACTCAGCGTTTCGCCAAAGGAGAAAATCGGCGTACCGAATGTGGTTTCTGCCGGATTGATGCCGTCTGTAGGATCGGCAAACTCAAACGAGCGATAGTCTGCAATAGGATATTCTACTGTCCCTTGCGTCGTCGTGAGCACGAGTGATGTAGCTGAGAAAGATACGACGGGCTTTTCGGCCAACTTAAAATAAGTGGCTGCGCCGTTAGCGTCGACTACCTTCACATGATCTATTGCCCATGCGCCCAAAGAGGTGCAAAAGGCCAAAAGCGTGCAGGCGAACAAGCGCACCACCCTACTCTTTTTGTATGTAAATAACGTAATCATATAAATGTTTAAATAAAAACCGGGTGCAAAAGTACGCACTCCGATCAAGCGAGTCAATACTCATTAATAAGGATTTTGCAAACTAACTTTAACAGTACGGCAAGGCGGTCTTCGCCGATTTTTGCAGCTGATCCGGGAACAAATGCGCGTAAGGGTCGCGCACATTTTTCGGCTCACACGACTACCGGAAGCTCGAAAGAGCGTTTACATCGGCGCGCTTTTGCAGCCATCTGAGCCAACCAAAGCGGCCACGCACTTGCCTTTTGCTTTCTTTTCTGCTGCTTTGTTTATGATTTGCCGGCATAACACCCATTTACGATGCCGCAGGCCTAAGTTGCATGCGCACACAAGAGATTGCGCTTTTATTGACAACGCACTACTTCTTCACAGCTTTGCAAAAATCCTCATTTATGGGGAGACACGAGTGTCCGAAGTATTGCCCGCTACTACCTACTATTAGGTATGGAGACAACAAGGCAGTTGCTGTTTTTTTGCAAAACTTATCAATGTATGAGGACAATGGCATCCTTATTGAGCGAGGCAAACGGAGGTAAAAAGTACCTACTGATGAGGAATAAAAAAAGCAGGATAAAAATTATAAACAGCTTTGATTTAGTAGATTAGACGAATGTTTTCATTGCAGCAATTCTCGTTTTTAAGTGCAATTGTCAGCCCATCTGTATCCGATCGCGCATTTTAGCGACAGCGACTGTTCATACTCGCTTTGTAGTATAGGAGCAATTTCAGTATATCGCCCAAATTGGTGACGAAAAGTAAGGTCTCATGCGTGCGATTACTCAAGAACAATTCAAATATCTTTTACAATTCATCGCCACGCAAGGAGCTAGGCCGCTAAAAGGCAACATGCGGACGACGTGTGGCAGCATTTTACCTTACGAAGCGCCAAACTATAAAAGCGCAAACGGCCCAAGACAAGCCATCGGCACGCAAGTGGGGCGTTTATCATCACGACAACAAAAGTCTACGCTCACGATGAAAAGGGTTTCACCTCACGATAAAAAAGGTTTCACCTCACGAGCGCAAGCGGTGCAAGGGCGATGTAGGGCGAAGCGAAGGCAACTACCGGCGCCTTCTGATCAAGCCATCGAAGGAAAAAAATGAGTCGGCCGATTGCTCACAGTAGAGAGACGAGGCAATGCGCCGGCAACGATCAAAAAAAGCAGGCACCGGAAGTTGTCGGCGTCTGCTTGTCGCATAAGAAGTTGAGGGTTCGCACCGCTGTGCTCCACTTATTTCGTAACAAGATAATGAATATATTCCGTAGTTTGCGTGGCCTTGATTTTCCGTTCAGCCGAAGGGCGGTCGGCTTGGAAGCGACTGTAAGCTTGCTCAAACCGTCCATAGCGCCCGCGCCGCTCCATAACTTGCTGTATGTCGTCGAAGGTGAGCAAACCTTCGTTATTATAACTCAAAAATACGTAGCGCGCATTGGCGCGTTCGATCAAGTCGGCAAAGGCCTTGCGCACGTGGCGGCGAGAGCAATAGGCCGAGCGCCGATCTGCATAGTTGCGCATACCGGTCTTGCCGTGCAGCGCCGGACTGTCGTTGCGGGCGATGGTTTCCAAGACGTGATAATTGGCAGCATATTGCCGACTGTTGTAAGGCGGGTCAAGGTAGAGTATGTCCGTTTGCAAGCGGCCAATCAATTGGTTGGCGTCATTTTGAAACACCCGCTGCGGGCGCTTACTCAAGATGCACTCGACAGGCGTCATCGTAAGCGGACGCAAGGCCGAAGGTTTCAGTTTTTTGAGAAAAGCCCCATAGACGGAAGCCGTGTTGGCCACACTGTCCATATTCTCCAAAAGGGTCGTCAAGAGGAAATAAAACTCCCCTTTGGTGATCATTCTCGCGCGCAGCCACGCATCGATCTGCCGGCGGATGGCATCGCAGCGTCGGCCGTTGGCATCGCTGAAGTAGATTCTTTGCACAGCGTCATTAGTAGTCCCCCCGGGGCAAAAATGGCGCGAGACAAAGCCCTCTACAGGTGGGAGATCTTCGAGAAAACGACAGACGACCGCCCCTCGCTCCGGGAGGGCGGTCGTCGTAAGCATCGGGATGTGGTCCTTCAAACCCAAAAAAGGCAGCGGATCACAAGTGCCAATATAATGCTGATTGAGTACGAAGCCGTAAAACTGCCAATCGTTGGCCGTCACGCTGCATCCTTGCAACTTATAAAAGCGGCCGACGGCGCCGGTTCCGGCAAAGAGATCGCAAAAGGTACCACTTCGTGCTACCTCACCGGCGATGGAGGTGATGCATTGGTCGATAAAGGGCAACAATGTACGCTTGGAACCAATGTAATTCATCTTCGTAGGCGGACGGCGTAAAGGGTTATGGCGCTGAAACCGGCCCTAAACGGGCCGATTTCGAAGCGCTTTTGGGAGGTTAGAAAACAAACTTCAAAACATCATTGAACAAGGCGTAGGCCATCAAGCCCAAGAGGATGAAGATGCCGATTTTTTCGGCGTTTTCCATAAACTTGTCGCTCGGCTTGCGGCGCGTGATCACCTCGTAGAGGAGGAAGAAGGCGTGGCCGCCATCGAGTGCGGGAATCGGCAGGATATTCATAAACGCCAACATCAGCGAGATGAAGGCCGTCAGTTCCCAGAAACGCTCCCAAACCCACGTGGTGGGGAAGAGTGAGCCGATCGTACCAAAACTACCAATGCTCTTGGCGCCATCTTTCGTGAAAATGTACTTCAAATCGGCAACGTAGCCTTTTAAGACGTGCCATCCGTGAGAGAATCCGGCGGGGAAGGCAGAGAAGAAGGTATAGTTCTTCGTAATGGTCTTGTAGTTCTTAAATGGACTATAGTGGGAAATGCCTAAAGCATACTCCGGCGTCAGCCGGAAGCGCAAGGTATCGCGCACGCCGGTTGTTGCACGCGCCACAACGAGCGTCACTTGGCGCAAACGGAGAGAGTCGGCGGGCTTTTTAGCCGCCAAGATATCTTCCATGCGAGCGCGAATGTCGGTGTATTCATTCCACGTTGTGCAAGGCGCACCATTGTAGGAAACCAAACTATCGCCTACGCGCACACCGGCTTTAGCGGCCGGACTACCGGCGGGCAGGCTGTCGACTACGGCAACGGATAAGGGCAACAGGAAGGGCGGCTCTTCTTTCATCATTTGAATCATGTTGATCTCACCCGGCAGGGAGAGGGTCACTTCCTTGCCTTGACGCAACACGGTGACGCTGCGCGCTTCACTGATGCCGCGATAGACGTCGCCCATGCTTTCATTGGAATCAAAACGATCGAAAGTGGTCTTGTCGGTACGGAGAGGGATGTCGCCATTTTGGAATCCGAACTGACGGGCACGCTCATTGAAGGCAAAACCTTGGTCTATGTTGCGCATCGGCACGTAGGTGTCGCCCCAAGTAAAGAGGATCATCGCATAGATGAAAAGGGCGAGGATGAAGTTGACGAACACGCCGGCCAGCATCACAATCAAGCGCTGCCAAGCGGGCTTTGCGCGAAACTCACACGGCTGTACGGGTTGCTGCATCTGCTCCTTGTCCATCGACTCATCAATCATACCGGCTATTTTTACGTAGCCGCCAAGCGGCAACCAACCGAGTACGTAGGTGGTATCGCTCTTCTTTGGCTTAAACTTAAACAAGCTGAACCAGGGGTCAAAGAAGAGAGCAAACTTTTCCACGCGGATCTTGAACAAGCGGGCTGCCAAGAAATGGCCGCCTTCGTGGAGGAAGATCAGAATGGAGAAACACAATATTAATTGTAGTGCGCGAATCAAAAATGCTTCCATCGAGTTTTCTTTTGTTTTATGTATTGGAAATAAGTGAAGCGGCTATGCGGCGCGCTTCGCTGTCTGTTTCAAAATAATCGTCTAAAGTGGGGGTATTTATAAAATGTGTGCACGCCATTGTCTCATCGATGATCTCCGCCATCTGTGGAAAGGCGATGCGCCCCTCGCGAAAGGCGAGATTAACCACTTCATTGGCGGCATTCAGTACGCAAGGCGCATTGCCACCACGATTCACGGCGGCATAAGCTAAGCGAAGACAGGGGAAACGCTCCATATCGGGCCGCTCAAAATGAAGACTGCCCAAGCGAAAGAGGTCCATTCGCTCACCGGATATAGGCAGGCGGCGCGGATAACTAAAGGCATAGCTGATGGGTAAGTGCATATCGGGCAAGCCCATCTGAGCAATGACGGCGCCATCTGCATAGCGCACGGCTGAATGGATGATGCTCTCCGGATGAACAACGATCTCGATGGCTTCAGGCTGCACGCCAAAGAGCCATTTTGCTTCAATCATCTCAAAGCCTTTGTTCATCATGGAGGCGGAGTCGATCGTAATCTTTGCGCCCATTACCCAATTGGGGTGCTTGAGGGCTTGGGCGGCCGTGACGTGGGCCAAAGCGGCAGCATCCATTTGGCGGAAAGGACCGCCGGAAGCCGTAAGAAGCAAGGCTTCAACCGGATTGTTGCCACTACCCGTTAGGCATTGAAAGATGGCCGAATGTTCGCTATCGACGGGAAGCAGTGGACATTTATTATCCAACGCTAAGCGGGTGATAATCTCACCGGCCACGACAAGCGTCTCTTTATTGGCTAAGGCAATTGCCTTGCCGGCTTTCATGGCTGCAACCGTTGGGCGCAAGCCGGAGAAGCCGACCATTGCGGTCAAGACAATATCAATAGGACTTGCGGTCACGACGTCGCAAATGGCATCGGCACCGGCATAAACCTTGATGGGCAAATCGGCCAAGGCCTCGCTGACGTAATCGTATTTGTCCGCATTGGCTATCACGACGCTATCGGGCACAAACTCTCGGGCCTGTCGAATCAGCAGATCGGCATTGTCGTTAGCCGTAAGCAGGTAGGCTTCGAAGAGAGCGCTGTGGGCGCGAATAATATCTAAGGCCTGCGTCCCAATTGAGCCGGTAGAACCGAGTAAGGCTATTTTTCTCATCGCTTTATACGTTCAAATCCAAAAGTCCTTCGGGCAATCGGAGTTGCAAGATGCGTTCTTTTAAATCAAAATGAAGCAGAAAATCGTCGTGATAAGGCAGAAGTAATACACGGTCTTCAGCATCCACGACGGTCAATAAGATATTAGCCGACGAATCATCGACCGCACTGACTACGCCCAAACTATGCCCTTCGGCATCTTTAACTTGGAAACCGATCAACGCACGATAGGAAGGCAGTCCTTCGCATTCGTCGAGTTCGGGAATAAATTCTTTGGGATAATATACTCTCGCGCCGACAAGATGGCGGGCCGAAGCCTCATCAGGAGCTTCCACAAACTTGAAAAGGGCATCTTCCGCGCCTTTGCAGCGGTATTCTTCCCATTCAAAAGGAACAGGCAGACCATCAAGTTCAAGAAAGAGAAAGGCGGAGTCGCCACGATCAAAGACGTCGTCGGTAAAATGGCAGACTACTTCGCCATCAATACCATGCAACTTTGTGATCTTGCCGATCAGCACCAAATCATCAGCGTTTATCATACTAATCTATGCGTTTAATCACGGCGCCGAGTGCGCTCAAACGTTCTTCGATGCGCTCATAACCGCGATCGATTTGCTCAATATTATCTATGATGCTCGTACCTTCAGCGCTCAAAGCGGCAATGAGTAAAGCGATGCCGGCACGAATGTCGGGCGACGTCATTCGGCGGGCTTGCAACTTGAGCGCGTGGTTATGTCCAACGACGACAGCGCGGTGCGGGTCGCACAGAATAATTTGGGCACCCATGTCAATCAACTTATCGACGAAGAATAATCGGCTTTCAAACATCTTCTGATGGAAGAGCACCGTGCCCTTTGCCTGCGTAGCCACGACAATCAAGACACTGAGCAAGTCGGGCGTCAAGCCGGGCCAAGGTGCATCGGCCATCGTCAGGAAAGAGCCATCAATAAAGGTCTCAGAAGCGTAATGAGGCTGCGCCGGAATAAAGAGGTCGTCGCCTTGGCGCTCGATGCGAACGCCTAAGCGCCGGAAGGTGTCGGGAATGAGGCCTAAATCGTCATACGAAACCTGCTTTATCGTAATGCCATCGCCGGCCAAAGCCGCCATACCGATGAAAGAGCCGATCTCAATCATATCGGGAAGGATGCGCTGCTCAGCGGCGTGCAAACGACTTACGCCTTCGATCGTCAACAGGTTGGAACCAAGTCCGGAAATCTTTGCTCCCATTTTATTGAGGAGTTTACAAAGCTGCTGGATGTAGGGCTCGCAGGCCGCATTATATATTGTCGTCGTCCCTTGTGCCAATACGGCCGCCATAATAATGTTAGCTGTACCCGTGATGCTGGCCTCATCGAGGAGCATATAGGTACCGTGTAAGGCTTTGGCCTCAATGGTGAACACACCGGCCTTCTCATCGAAAACGAAGTCTGCTCCTAAATGGCGAAAGCCTAAGAAATGGGTATCCAACCGACGGCGACCGATTTTATCGCCACCGGGCTTTGCCATCGAAGCTCGACCAAAGCGCGCCAAGAGCGGACCCATCAACAAAACGGAGCCGCGCAACTGCGTGCAGCGCCGAAGGAATTCATCGCTATGCAGATAATTCAAATCAACGTGGTCGGCACAGAAGGTATAATCACCCGCCCCGTTTTTCGTAACACCAACGCCCATATCTGCAATGAGGCGAATGAGGTTGTTGACGTCTAATA